>JAFPCM010000181.1 GCA_017390185.1 Muribaculaceae bacterium | reverse complement strand
GGGTCGGTTTCCAGGAGTGTGTATTCGTTGTTGTCGGCACTGCCCATTGCCACTCCGCTATTACGATAACGCATTTGACTGTCGCGACTGCTACGCGCCGATGCATGTATTTCGATGGCATGAGTCTTATCAAGTATCTGCGCAGCATTTGCGGCATTCACGCCACAGCCGGGCATTATGATGATGCGATTGCGGGCAGCCTCAACAAGTCGGGCTATCAATTCACAACCGGCAAATGCAGTGGCGGCCTGGCCCGATGTCAGCAATCGGCTGCAACCCAACTCAATAATATCTTCAAGAGCATTTAACGGATTGCGGCAACGGTCAAAGGCTCGATGAAAGGTTACATTCATTCCTTGTGCAGCAGCAACCAATCGGCGACACACATCCATATCTATATCCCCGTCGGCTGTCAATGCCCCTATCACTATGCCGTCGGCTCCTATGGCGCGAGCCTGCTCAATGTCGCGCTCCATACATGCCACTTCATGCTCATTATAAAGGAAATCGCCGCCTCGGGGACGAATAAGCACATGCATTGCCACACCGTCAACCCGACGTGCTTGCTCCATCAGCCCCACTGATGGTGTAATCCCACCTATTTCAAGCGCCGCACACAGTTCGACGCGTGCCGCACCGCCATCGCGTGCCGCAATTACGCTTTCAACACTTCCGGCACACACTTCGAGCAATCGTTTCATCAGTTAGCGTGTTACAAGTTCAACAATGCAGTCAATACCCTCGGGGGCTTTATCAAACACAAGTTTCACACCGTTTTTGTCTTGAGTGAACTTCACTTTTGAACCGTCGGCACGCATTGTGGCTTTCTTCACTTTGCATTGCAAGGGCAACACAAGTTGGGTGTCGGCAAGGTCAAAAATGTGAACAAACAATCGGTCGCCCTTGCGAGTGGTCACTCCCCACGGCTGTGCCTCGATGTCGCCTGCCACGGTGCCATAGACGGTCTCGCCGTTGACGGCAAGCCATTGGCCCATCTCTTTCATGCGTTCGACAGCAGCTGCCGGCAGTTCCCCGTTGGCTTGCGGACCAACATTGAGCAAGAGGTTTGCGCCCTTGCCGGCGGTGCTGACCAAGTAGCGAATGAGTGTTTCGGTCGATTTATAATTTTGGTCTATGAGTTTGTAACCCCACATTCCGTTCATAGTCTGACATGTTTCCAAAGGCAAACGGCTGATATCCTGTCCCGAAAGTCCGGCCTTGTTTTCGCCGGGTATATCGCGCTCAAAAATCTGGATATCCTCGCCACGATGAGGCGTGATGTGATGGTTGTTACCGATGAGGCACGAAGGTTTCAAACGGTGAATCATGGCATACTGCTCGTCGAGTTGCCAATCAAAGGGAATGGTATCTTGGTCGCGGTCCCAATGTCCGTCAAACCATATTGCGCGTATATTGCCATAACGAGTCAACAATTCGGTGAGCTGTCGATTCATAAAATCATAATACTGCGGCCAATTTTCCTTGCTACGGTCACGGCCAATCACTTTGTTGGCTGTGCGGCCCATCGGATAATCGTCACGCCCCCAATCAATGTGAGAATAATAGAGGTGAAGTTTTATGCCTTGGCGTTCACACTCATCGGCAAGTTCTTTGAGCACATCACGGCCAAAGGGTGTTGCATCGACAATGTTATAGGGCGACTGCTCAGTGTCCCACATTGAGAAACCGTCGTGGTGGCGCGAAGTGAAGCATATATACTTTGCTCCCGAGGCCTTGATGGCCGACACCCATTGGCACGCGTCAAATCGGTGGGGATAAAACGCATCGGCGGCCTTGGCATATTCGCGCTTGTCGATGGGATAATTTTGCAAATACCATTCGCCTTGGGCATACATGCTATAAATGCCCCAATGAAGAAAGATGCCGAAGCGGTCGTTTTCAAACTCTTGGCGCGACTGCAAGTTCTCGGGCGAGGGGACATATTCTTGTGCCTTTGCGGGCATCAACACCATCACCATAACGGCAACAGCCAATATCGTTTTCAATATGTTCATAATCTTAATGATTAAATGTTTTTCGGTAATCGGTTAAATCATCGCTCCCGCATGGGTGCATACTTTGGCAGCCCAGTTAACGGCGATGCGATGGGCATCGGCTACATCTTTGCCCTTAACCATTGACACCACATAGGCGGCTGCGAATGCATCGCCCGCGCCAACAGTGTCGACCACATCTACGCGAGGCGTAGGCAGGTAAGAAGTACCGTCGTCGGTGTGAATGTAACTGCCGTAAGCGCCACAAGTGACAATGACGGTTTTGAGCGAATAGCGTTGCATGAGTTCACGACAAGGATTGTTGCCCAAGTCAAGCATTGATGTCAGTGTAATTAATTCCTCATCGTTGATTTTGAGCGTGTCACACAGGCGCAATGACTGTTCAATGATGTCGCGGTCATAATAGTGCTGACGCAGATTTATATCAAAGATGCGAATGCAATCGTCGGGAGTGTTCTCGACAAATTTCACAATGGTGCGTCGCGAAACGGCGTTGCGCTGTGCAAGCGTGCCCCAACATACAGCCAACGCATTTGTGGCTAAATTGTGGAGTTCGGGGGTATATTCGATATAGTCCCATGCTGAGTTTTCGACAATGTCGTAGATGGGTATTCCTTGCGCATCAAGCGCAACATTGACCATACCCGTCGGATAGTCATTACGTTGAAAGTCACAAAACTTAATCGCTTCAATGATTTGGTCGCCTTCGGCATCAGAGCCTATTGCGCTAATGGCAACCGAGGGCTGGCCCAACCTTTCCGCATTGTGGGCAAAATTGGCTGGCGCTCCACCAAGCATCTTGCCCGACGGAAGCATATCCCATAGGATTTCGCCTATACCCACTATGTAGCGGCACATGACAGTATTTTTATTTTACCATTTTGGCAAACGATGCCGGAATGGGAGTTGTAAAGTTCATTTCTTTGCGCGTGATAGGATGCACAAAGCGCAATGTCTGTGCATGTAGCGCAAGGCGGTGAATAGGGCTTGATTTGGCGCCATACTTGCGGTCGCCGGCAATGGGGTGACCCATATCTTTCATGTGAACGCGAATCTGATTTTTGCGACCGGTATCAAGTTCCACTTCGAGCAACGAGTATCCGTTGCGAATTTGAAGCGTGCGATAGCGAGTCACCGCAAGTTGACCTTCATCGGGATTTTGTGTCGAGTAAACCTCAAACTGTGATGTCTCGGCAAGGTAACTCTGAATTGTGCCTTCTTCTTGCTCTACGCGACCTTCAACCACGGCAAGATATTTGCGATTGAGCACCATATTGTTCCAATTGTGCTGCATGGTTTCTTTGGCCTCCTCGTTTTTGGCAAACATCATCAAGCCCGAAGTGTCACGGTCGAGACGGCGCACAATAAAGAGTTTTGAGCGGGGATCGTGCCACTTGATATAGTCGCGCACAATCGAATAGGCTGTGCCGTCTTTGATGCGGTCGGTACCCATCGACAGCAAGCCATAGCCTTTGTTGATGACAATGATATCATCATCTTCATATACCAACTGCACACGTCGGTGATAGAAGATGCGAAACTCGCGAGTGAGGTTCACTTTCACGACATCGCGTGGTGTCAATGCACGGTCAAACTGTGTTACAGGCACATTGTTAACCGCAACCTGATTGTGCTTGAGATATTCCTTGACAGTTGTGCGTTTGCGCTCGGGCATCGATTCGATAAGAAACGCGAGCAATGTGGTTTCGTTTTGAGGCTGATAGGTCTCAATCACGTCGGGTGTGAACTTTTGTCGCGCCGCGCCGGGTTTGTGGGGCTGTCGTTTCTTCATCGTTATGCTTTTTTAGTCGTTTTTGTGCGACGGCCTGCCGATTTCTTGGGGCGATTTTCCTGGCCGTTCACAATTTCAAGACATTCTTGAAGAGTGAGATTTTCAGGCTCTTTTATCGAACGAGGAATCTTATAATTTTCCTTTTTATAGCAGATGTAGATGCCATAACGACCGTTGAGAATCTGCATATCAGGGTCTTCGTCAAAAGTCTTTACCACCTTCTTGCTGTCGGCATCACGCTTTTCAACTATGAGTTCTTGAGCCTCTTCAAGCGTGATTGCTGTGGGCGAAACTCCCTTGGGGATTGACACAAACTTGTTGGCATGCTTGATGTAAGGGCCGAAACGACCAACTGCTACAACCACATCTTCGTCTTCAAACTTACCCAGATTACGAGGCAAATCAAAAAGCTTGAGTGCTTCTTCAAGAGTAATTGTCGCGATAGACTGACCTTTTTGCAATGATGCAAACTGAGGTTTCTCGTCAGAGTCGCCTTCGCCGAGTTGTACAAGCGGGCCGAAACGACCAATCTTAACAGATACGGGCTTGCCGCTTACGGGATCAACACCCAACTGACGCTCACCCACTTTGCGTTCAAGTCGCATGTTCATAGCCTCGTCAATACCGGGGTGAAACGATTCATAGAATGTTGCGATTTCGTTTGACCATGCCGAGTTGCCTTCGGCAATCTCGTCAAAGACGTCTTCGACACGCGCAGTAAAGTTATAATCGAGGATATTGGGGAAATAGTTAGTCAAAAATTCGTTTACAACAACGCCGATATCAGTGGGCATGAGTTTACCTTTTTCTGCTCCGACCGATTCGCTCTTGGTGCGCGACGAGATTTTGCCGTTTTTGAGTGTGAGGCAAACAAAGCTACGCTTTTCGCCGGCTTTCTCGCCTTTCTCTACATACTCACGATGCTGGATTGTAGAGATTGTAGGCGCATAGGTTGATGGACGGCCAATGCCGAGTTCCTCCATCTTCTTTACAAGCGAAGCTTCGGTGTAGCGCACAGGTTGTTGAGTGTAACGTTGAGTGGCCACAATGTCTTCGGCACCCACTGCGTCGCCAACAGCAAGTGTGGGCAACAATCCTTCGGCTGCTTCATCGGCGGCATCGTCATCGTTGCTTTCGATATACACGCGAAGGAAACCGTCAAACTTGATAACCTCGCCCGATGCGACAAAGCGTTCGGGACGTGTCGAGGGAGCAATATCGATAGTTGTTTTTTCCAACTCGGCATCGCTCATCTGAGATGCGATGGTGCGCTTCCAAATAAGGTTATAAAGTTTCTTCTCTTGAGAAGTGCCATCGATAGTGTGGTTGCTGATGTATGTGGGACGAATAGCTTCGTGAGCCTCTTGTGCGCCTTTTGACTTAGTTTGGTAATTGCGCACTTTGAGGTATTCCTCGCCAATGTTTTCTTTTATTTCGTTAGAGATAGTTGCAATGGCAAGCGATGAGAGATTTACCGAGTCGGTACGCATGTAAGTGATGTGACCGGCTTCATATAGGCGCTGTGCCACCATCATTGTTTGCGACACGGTGAAACCGAGTTTGCGCGAAGCCTCTTGTTGCAATGTTGAAGTCGTGAAGGGTGGCGCAGGCGATTTCTTTACGGGGCGCACATTCACATCTTCGATCTTGTAGGTAGCACCTATGCAGTCGTTGAGCAACTCGCGAGCGGCAGCCTCGTCTTCAAGACGGCGCGAAAGCTCGGCTTTGATTTGGTTGCCATTACCATCGGCAAATGTACCGGTGACGCGGAAGTACTCTTCGGGCACAAACGACTTGATTTCTTCTTCGCGCTCAACGATGAGTCTAACTGCTACCGACTGTACACGACCGGCCGACAACGACGGTTTGATTTTCTTCCACAACACAGGCGAAAGCTCAAAACCCACAATGCGGTCGAGCACACGACGTGCCTGCTGCGCATCAACACGGTTGAGGTCAATGTCGCGGGGATTTTCGATTGCGTTGAGAATAGCAGTCTTGGTAATTTCGTGGAACACGATGCGCTTGGTCTTCTCGGGGCTAAGGTCCAACACTTCATACAAGTGCCATGCAATAGCCTCTCCCTCGCGGTCCTCATCGGATGCGAGCCACACCATTTCGGCGCTCTTCGCTGCTTTTTTCAATTCACTGACAAGATTTCTTTTGTCATCAGGAATTTCATATATCGGAGCAAAATT
>JAFPCM010000180.1 GCA_017390185.1 Muribaculaceae bacterium | reverse complement strand
CGCGGCACTCAACTTTGTGCTTGTGGGTTACATCAGATGCCAAGCATCGGAATGGGACGATCAATTTGTCAAAATCGCCGTTGCTTTGGGCTGTGTGAGGCGCAAACAATTCCATAAAGGCAAAGTTCATGGGTAGGGGGTTGATGAGCCCTTTGGGAATAACCGAATTGATGATTGTTGAGTCGCGTCGTCCGGTGTTGAAGTTTGCAAGAGCAGGAGTGGGTGAGTTTTTGGCAAAAAAATATGTGAGATCTTCGTCAATTTTGCCTGTAGACCAATGTGAGAAGTCGGGCGAGAGAATGAGTTGAAGCATCTCTTGCGGAGTGTAACCGGCTGCATATAGTCCGCCCACGATTGCTCCCATAGAAGTGCCGGCTATATAGTCAATGGGAATGTTGTTTTCTTCAAGAGCCTGGATAACACCGATGTGGGCAATGCCTTTGGCTCCGCCACCGCTGAGCACTAGCCCGACTGATTGGTGTTTGTTGCTGTCGGCCCATATGGGAATGAGCGTGAAAATTATTATGAGTAATGATATTGTGCGTTTCACGAGAACAGTTTTTTATAATGAAACGCCAAAATTAGTGACAAAGTTGATTTTTCGCAAATTTTTGGGGAATAAGGATGAAAAAAACAGCAATAAAATGTCGGATTGAATTATGCGGGAAAGTTTTGCTATATTTGCGTGGTGAAAAATATTCTCTGGATTGACAATTAACAGTTATGAAAATGCAAAAGAAGGGAACTTACATGAAGTTGATGTTAACGCTGCTTATAGGCTTATTGTCGTTGAATGTCAATGCGCAACAATGGCAAAACGATTGGTATATAATGGTCGAAAAAGCCGAACTGTTTGCCGAGCCCGATGTGAATTCGGTGATTGTGGGTTATGTCTATAAAAGCGAATCTCCACAATCATTGCTGTTTAATACCGACGGCTCTTGGGCAAAGATGAACGTTGGCAATAAAACCGGTTGGGTGATGACTTGTGTTTGCCAATCGGGTCATAACGATTCATACGGATTTGACTACGAGACTTGCTATAAGCTGAATAAACAGTTGGGAAAGGGTGAGATTACGCAAAAAGAATTTGCCCAAAAGTTTAATGAATTGCAGGGTAACAGCTCCGACATTGATGAGTGTTTAGAAGCAGAATGTGTTTCGCCCGATGCCGCCGAAAACACACGCTTGAACATCTTTCCTGAGAAAATAGGCATAGTGAAGTTGGCAGTCGTGATTTTGTGGATTATATGCTTGGTGAGTTTCATATTGGTGTTTGCTTTGCGGAAAGCCAAGTTGTCGGGCCTAATGTTGTTGCTGTTGGGCTTGGCCGAGTTAATGTATGTATTGCACCCCGACCTTGACACTCATTTGTCGGGCGGACGCATGATAGAACATTTAGTGATAGCTTTGAGCCAACTCATAATGATTGTTTTGATGAGAGCATCAAGTCGCACGGTGTTTGAGAAAGGTTTTATGCTTGTGAACGGTTTGTTGCTATTGGGCATAATGGTCATTTTTGTCGGCCGATATGGTTTGGGCGCATTCCTGTTGTCGTTGTTAGACTCGATTGTCGGCATAATCTTGTTGGTAATTGTGGGTGCATTTGTGGTGATGGCTATCAAAGCGCCGCCCACAAAGAAGAGTCCCAAAGCACAAAAAAAAGACGAAGACGATTATGGCCCATGTCGCAATTGCCGACTATATGTAGACCAGGAATCATATTGTGTGCATCATCGCATGAGAAAAGATCCCGGTGATTCGTGTGAATACTACAAGCCATAGGCAACAGATACAACGGCGTAAAAAGTAAACAGGTCAAACTCAATGGTTTGACCTGTTTGTTTTGGAGCTTAATGTTTTATAATCCGAATGATAGAGTTGTGTAGTAACGGAGTTGTCCGTTGTGACTGTAATCGTGGCGGAATTGTAGCTGAACATATCCTTCGCGTCCCCACCAAGTGGCTGTGATGTTACCGCCTGAACTGTTGTAACTGATGGGCGAGCCATATTGTGTTACAAATGTCGAGTATACTTGATTGTAACGGCTCAAGTCGTAGTGACTTGTTGAATAGCTGAATTCGGATCCAATAAGACCGTTGCGACCATAGTGCAGAATTGCGTCGGGCCAAATCAATGATAACTGTGGCGCATTTCGCAAGTAAATCATATCGTTTCCATATCCGTCAATGATATATCCGTTGTTGTGCAAGTAGTTGATCGATACATTAAACGCTGTGCCGAGATTAATGCCGAGTATGGTTGTTATAACCGGGCAGCGACTATGGTAAACGATAGTGCGAGGAGGCGCGGGTCGATGATAAACATGCGCTTTGGGGCGATGTGGGCGAACGGGGGGTGCAACATGTGCCGGACGGTGGTGGTTGTCGCCATAGTGTCTGTGATTATGTGGTGGTTGTGGTTTGTGGTTGTGGCGATTACCGTGGTTTATGTTGTGCGGCGTATTGGTTTTGTTGCCGGGGCGTTGGCCATGGCTGATTTTGCTTTTGTTGTCTGGTCGCTGCGCATCGGCTTTTTTCTTGTTGTCGACACGGTTGTTATTGTGTTTGCTCTGACTTGATTGTTTGCGCTCGTTGCGATTTGCAGAGTTACGGTTACTGCGTTGGGTTTGTTCGGTAGTGTTTCCGTTGCGGCCACCACGGCGATTTTGAGCCTCGATTGTGGGGATGGCCAGGATTCCGCAAATAAATGCGATGGTCAATGTAGTTAAAAATCGTCTCATGGTTAATACTATTTTAGAGGTTCATTTGATTTTATGACCTCGAATAGGATAAAAGGTTTAATTTGCACCGCCATCATTGCCGAAAAACGGTCAAAATGAGAAGTTTTGACCAATGCAGTGGAATATTTTGAGAAATAAAAAGTGCGAGTCATAAAAACTCGCACTTTACTATAAAGATTTAGGAACAGTGTTATTTCGCAATTTTCTTGACGATAGTGTTGCCATTAGCGTCAGTTGCAGTAACGATGTAGATGCCGTGAGCGAGAGCCGAAATGTCGATGATGTCGGCTTTTTCGCATGCTACTAATGCGCCTGAAGTTGAATAGATGCCGATGGTGACATTTTCCATACCCACTACCTCAACCGTGCCGCGGCCGACGATGATTTGGCCTTGTGTCGCGCTTACGACGGGTTCAATATCGTTGGTCTTGAGACCTTTGTAGGTGTAGTGTGCAACGCCTTGTTGACAGATGTTCACCCACACATCAAGAGTGGTGTTGTCGTCGCGAGTGCCGTAGCAAACACTAGTTACAAATTGTGCGTTGGTAGTTTCGGTGAAACCGTTTTCGGGGTAACGGCAACTGTAAGCCTCAGCTTTTTCAGCACCTGAAGTGATGTCGATGAGAACAAAACCGCCTTTGTGCAATGTTGAAGAGCTAGAACCGAGGTAGGTCGATGCTACTGCATATTTCTTGCTGCCGAAGTTGAAGAACTTCATTGAAGTGCCTCGTTGGTTGTTGCCAAATGCTGCCGCCTTCATGACTGCGATTTGTTTACCTGTCGCGTCAAATAGGGTGGGATAGATGTCTTTGGTGTCAACCCAGAATGTTCCGTCAGAGTTGTAGATGACATCGCCTTGACCATAAGAGCTTGTGCCTGTGATGGCTGTAGTTCCGTTGGTGGTGAGGTTGATGACATTGGCAGTTGCGTTAACTGTGCCGTTTGAGATAGTGTAATAGATGGCTTGTGTACCGGTAGCAGAGAGAGTCCACAAACGACCGTTAGTGAGGTCGCCGCTGATTGAAATCTGACCGCCTGTAGCTACGCCGCCGTGGGTTGCGTCTTCAAGAATTTGTACGGGTTTTGAAGTGTCGCTGTCCCAACGGTAAACTCTAAATACTTGTGATGCTGATACACCGTTGCAACCGATGATTTTGTTGCCAACGGCTTCAATATCCGACAATTGGAATGTAGCCGATTGCAATCCTTCAACGCTCAATGTGCCTGCAGCTGTGCCTGCATAAGCATCAACGATGTTGATAACGGGAGCAGCCCAGCTTTTTGCACTCAATGCATAAATTTTGCCACCTTTATAGGTGATAGCGCGGTTGAGGTTGGTTGAGAGGTCGGCCCATGAGGGTGTATTCCAACCGAGTTGCATTGCGATAACATTATCATCGAGATATGTAGCTTCAGTGGCTGTACCTTTAAGTGTAACATCCACGCTTGTGGCTTCGGTAGAAGTGAGGGTGAGTTTGGCGGTGTGGCTGCCAACATTTCTGGGTGAGTATGTAATGGTTACATCAACACCGTTTGCAGCCGATGCTTGAGCGATAGATGTTTTGTCAATGCTGAACATATCGGCATCGGTGCCTGAAAGTGCAATGCTGATATCGCCTTTTAATGATGAGCCGCTGATTTTAACCTTTTTGGTTGTAGTCGCTCCATGTTGTGCACTGAATGAAATGCTGGTGGCACTTGGAGTAATAGTGGGAGTTGCGGGTTTGATTTCTTCGACGGTATTGGTGGGAACGGTGCCGTGTTTGAAGTAGGCAATACCTTGACCAGTTGACAATACCCAAGCCTCAACGCCTTTGTCGCCGTTGACAGCTGCGATAACGTTACCAGTACAGTTGGTGTTTTGAACGGTTGAGCTCAAACCTGCTGAGGGATATTGACCACAGTCGGTGGGCTTGCTCCAGCTTTCGTCGGGGCGAATAAGACGCATGCGACCGCCTGTGTAGTTCTTGGCTTTTTGAGCGTCGGTTTGACTTGACCAGTTTTCGCCTTCCATGGTGTTGAACATCATTTGCAAGCCATATTGAGTGCCTTGCCAAGTGAAGATGTGCAATGCAGTACCCCATGTTTCTTCGTCGTCGATATAGTATTCGCGAGAACCGTCGGCTTTGTGGCGCGATGCATGGTTGTTTTTACCGTCAATCCAGAAATATGAACCGCCGGGATATACGCGGGTTGAGCCGCCAGTGTTGAGTTGTGCTGATCCGTCGGTAGTGGCATTGACAACTGTGGGTGTTGTTGCACACACGCCGTTGGTGATGGCATAAGAGATTACGCGAGTAACGGTGCTGCTGTAATGGCCAAATACGAGTTGACCGCTTGTCCATGTGCCGTAGAAACCGATGTAGTCACCGATGCGTTCGGCGCCGCCAAAATTGGTGGTGTTGAGAAGTAGGCGAGGATTTGATTGGTCGTCGTCCCAAACATATACGCGCAATGCGTTGTTGTTTGCCGATGTTGCAAGGTTACAAGCAACAATTTTGCCGTCACAACATTTCACATCACAAAGAGTGAGTGTGCCGCTTTCGACGCCGGCTTTGTTGAGGTTGCCCAAGTCGGCACCTGTTTGAGCATTAACGACTTTGATGTCGCTGTGGTTATATACGAGATACAATTTGCCGGCATTATAGGTCATGTTGCGCACCTTGCCTGCGTCCCAACCAAATTTTGTGAGAGTGCTCTTTTGGTCTGATGCGTTCCATCCTTCGGTGAATGTCAACGGAGCCGCTGATGCTGTACCGCTCAATGACACTGTTTTTGTCAACGAGCCTGATTTGAGCGTGAGCGTGCCGCTGAATGTGCCGACTGATGTGGGCGCAAACTTGACGGTTACTGATCCGCCGGTAGTTGAGAGCGATTTTGATGAAATAGAGAATCCTGTACCCGAGATTGAAGCTGTAACAGCCGATGTGAGGTTTGAACCTTTGATTGACACACTGTTGGTGCGTGTTTCGCCGTTGTTACATGAGAATGACATTGAGGTGGGATTGACGGTCATTGTGGGGTCGGGAACGGTAACGGTTGATCCGCTCGGGTCAACGATGTCGCTTTTGAGCAAAACGAGACGGTCATAGAAACCATAGAGGTGTCCTTGTACCCATTTTTTGAAACCGTCGAGCGATTCTGATTTGATGATGTTCCACTCTGTAGTGTTGTCAACAAAGAGACCTTCGGTCAAAATTGCGGGAACGCTTGAAGATCCTTTGATAACAGCCAAGTTGCCATATTTCACGCCACGGTTTGTGGGAGTGAAGCCGCTAACTGTCTTGAAGTTGGCAATCAATTGAGCCTGAACTTTTTGTGCGAGCAAGTAACTGTTGCCTTCTGACCAGTAGTAATAAGTTTCAGTACCTTTTGCCGTTTTGTTAAACGCATTCAAGTGAATAGAACAGAAGATGTATGGGTCATACGAAACCGATGAATTGCGTCGTGAAGTGAGCGAAATGAATACATCGGTCTCGCGAGTCATCTTGACAGTACCGCCACAATCGTTAACGATGCGTTTTTTGAGAGCCAAGCCGCAACGCAATGCAAGTGTTGCTTCGTGGGGTGCGCTTGGGCCTGATGCGCCGGGGTCGCTACCTCCATGGCCTGGGTCGAGCATAATTCGGTAATTGGTCCATTTTGTTGCCGCTTGAGCGGGCAGAGATACCATTGCCATTAATAGGATGGTAAATATAATAGATATTCTTTTCATAATATATCGTGTTTTGAATGAAGATTATTTAAGGTCGGCAATATATACTTGGCCGTCAACAAAAGAAGTGAATACTATTTTTGTGCCATCGGGCGATACGCATGGGTTCATCTCGATTTTGTCGGCAGTCGATGTTAGTTGAACGATTTTGCCGCTATCGATTGAGAGCATGTAGAGTTCGCCTGTCAGATAAGTGTGGCCGTCGTCGGTAGTGCGCTCAAATACAATTTGGTTATTGTTAACCCATGATGCGTTATAGCCGGCGCCGATAACTTTTTTGCCAGTTCCGTCGATGTTCATAATACACACATCGTCCATTTGGTTAAATGCCACTTTTGTGCCGTCGGGCGACAAAGCGGGAGCAAATGATGGACCTTGGTTGAGGAGTACTTTTGTACCACGAGCTGTGATTTTATAAAGGTTTTCGCCGTCAACATAGAAACTGATGTTGCTGCCAACGCTTTTTGTTGCTTTTTCAAGGACAGAGGTTGATAAAGTTTTGAGTTTGATGCCGCTGATAGCGGGGGCGTCAAGACTCACAATGCTCTTTTCTCCAACGGGAGAGTAACGCCATGCTGCGGGTTGCATGTATTCGGCATCTTCACTAAGGCGCACTTTCTTGCCTTTCATGTCGATAGACCATGCTGCATGGAGGCGTACAGAGCCTGAAGCATTGTTTTCCCAGCGAGTGTCGCGAACTAAGATTTCGTGAGAATCGGCACTCCAGTGGTATTGATAGCCAACACCGAGGTCGTCAGAAATTTGAGTGATTGTTGTACCTTTTGCATCGGTGACATACAATCCGTCGTAACCCAATCGGGTGAATGCAATTTTTGATCCGTCGGGCGACCAACGCGGATTTTCATACATCTCTGAGCCAGAGGTCAAGCACTTTATGTTTGATAAAGTGCCTTGTTTCATGTCTTGAGCCATTGCTGATTGAGCAAGCAATATGGCTGCTAAAATCAGTAGTTTTTTCATGAGTCGATAGTTTTAGAGTTATTATTTTGTATTGGTTTTATTGTTGTGTATTGATACGACAAGAAAGTTATGTTATTTGTGTCGTTTCATGGTTGCCTATGGCTGAGGCGTTATCGAAGCGAGTGCAATGCGTCGAGCATAGACTGCAACTCGGTTCTGATGGTTTTGAGTCGTTCAATGGCTTTGTGCTTGCGCGATACGCCTGAGTGATTGTTGCGAATTTGCTCTTGTGCGGCGTCAAGTTTCAGCCCTTTTTCTTTGACTAAATAATACACCATACGGATAACCTCGATATCCTTGGGCGTGTAAAAACGTGTGCCGTGCTCGTTGCGATGAGGTTTGATGAGTGTAAACTTGTCTTCCCAAAAACGCAATGTCGAGGCGGGGATGTTAAGAATAGCGGCTACTTCGCTGATTTTGTAGTATTTTTTGCTTAATTCCATGACGGTTATAGTTTTTGCTTAATCCATTACATGGCCGGCATTTTCGGCCTGTTTAATCATTTCGATATATTGCTCAGGTGTGAGGTCGTTAAAATAGTAGTTAACCGGGTTTACCGGTGCACCTTTATATCTCACTTCATAGTGGAGGTGTGGCCCGGTTGATTTGCCGGTGTTTCCTACGGTCCCGATTAGGTCGCCACGCTTGACTTGCTGTCCGGCTGATACCTTCATCTCGTTGAGGTGGGCATATCGCGTGGTGTAGTTATAACCATGGTTTAACACTATGAGGTTGCCATATCCGCTGTGCCATTTTGCTTCGGCAACAACAGCATCGCCAGTGGCATAGACTGGTGTTCCGCGGTCGCAGGCAAAGTCCATGCCTTCGTGCATTTTGCCAGTGCCATATACGGGGTCGACGCGATAGCCAAATCCCGAGGCCATTTGTCGCAAACTGAGCGATGAAACGGGTTGGATTGAAGGAATGTGCATCAATCGGTCTTGTTGCTGGCTTGCAATGACTTTCAGCGTGTCAAATGACTTGATTTGTACATATATTTGGCGGTCAAGCATTTTCATTTTGTTTGACACTGTTTTGATAAGCTCGGCGTCGGGTAGCGATTTCAGTTGTTCGTAAGAGTTTTCGCGCTCGAGGCCCGCATGACGTTGTACGTCGGTGATGCGGTCGGCTTGCATCATTACACGATATAAATTGTTGTCACGCTCGGCGATGTCCTTCATGACTGCTAAAGAGCGGTCAAGTCGTTTGCTGAGAATGTTAAACTCGGTTTGTAACTGCTCATTTTGCTGCTTGAGCATTTTCTCGCGAGGAAAATCAATCCAATAATATACGGTGATGAATAAGAGCGCACCGATGCCAATGCCCACAATGAGGT
>JAFPCM010000002.1 GCA_017390185.1 Muribaculaceae bacterium | reverse complement strand
GGTCGCGTGCTTGTCAATCAGTTGGCCCGTCACAATGTTTATATGCAAGCTTTTCGCAAAGACTACACATTGCGTCCGTCGTGCTATGAGTGTGCTGCCAAGGGAGGCCGCAGTCAGAGCGATATAACGATAGGGGACTTGTGGGGCGCTCGCAAGATTGTGCCTCGCATGGCCGATTACAAAGGGCTTAATGCCGCTCTCGTATGGAGCGAAAAGGGAGCTCGGTTGATGGACCAAATAGGAGAGTGGTGTGCCGTGCAAGAGGTGACCATGGAGGCTGTGTTGAGGCGAAACGGAAGTATTGTCAACAGTGCGAAGATGCCTGCTGCACGAGCCGATTTCTGGACAAAATACAAGGAGCAAGGCGTCGATGCCATTGAACTTTTCGCTCCCATAAAATATCATAACCCATTTGTAAAACTCTATTATTCGCTAAAGAAAAAAGCGGGTAAAAAACGATAGAAATAACGATGAGAATAGGCATTGTCACACAATCTCTGTTGGGAAATTATGGAGGAATTCTTCAAAATTTCGCCTTGCAGCAAGTGTTGAAAAAGTTGGGTCATGAGCCCATGACTATCGACTATGTGTTGTCAAACTCGGCTTGGCGTTATTTTCGCCATTCAACCAAGTTTCACATTCGCCGATTGCTTGGCAAATTAAAACCTGGAGAAACTGCTCCGGCGCGATTAAGAACACGCAAACCCGATATCGATGCGTTTGTGAAAAAGCACATTGTCACCACTCAAATGGTGGAGCGCTATGAGCGCAATGTTGTTGAGCAGCATGGCATGGGTGCATTGGTGGTTGGCAGCGACCAGGTGTGGCGTCCCAAGTACAATCGTTTTCTCGAAGATATGTATCTGCAATTTGCAAGCGGTTGTGACTTGAAAAGAGTGGCCTACGCGGCTTCGTTTGGTGTTGACCGTTGGGAATACTCGTCGACACAAACCAGGGCTTGTAGCGGCCTTGCAAAGCGTTTTGATGCGGTGTCGGTGAGAGAAGATTCGGGAGTGGCATTATGTGCCGACCATTTGGGTGTGAAAGCGCGCAAGGTGCTTGACCCCACATTGCTTCTCACAGCCGATGACTATGGCCGCGTGTGTGCCGATGTGCCTGTCGAGAACGAGCCGTTTGTGGCTGCATATTTTCTGCGTGGACATGGCAAGAAAAGCATTGAGGCCAATCGTGTGTTTGCCGAGAATTTGGCTGCAAAATTGGGCTATAAGTTAAAGTATTTTGTGGTCGATTCACACAACTCGCCCACGGTTGAACAATGGCTTGCAGCGTTTCGTGATGCAGCATTTGTCATCACCGAATCGTTTCACGGCACTGTTTTTTCTATCCTTAACCACCGTCAGTTTCTTACCATCGGCAATGCCGGCCGAGGCTTGGCACGTGTCAGTTCGCTGCTCAACGAGTTGGGCATCAGCGATCGCATGATTAGCGTCGAAAACTATGATTTGTCGGGCGAAATCAAGGAAATAGACTATTGTGAGGTTGAGAAACGACTCGACAACCTCCGCTGTGATTCTATATCATTTTTGGAAAACAACCTTAACGGCTAAAAGACTGATATGACTGAATTGTTAAAAGAGTTGCTTACTGATGAGCAAGTTGAAATGCTGAAACAAAACAATGTAAGCGAGTATT
>JAFPCM010000179.1 GCA_017390185.1 Muribaculaceae bacterium | reverse complement strand
CGTTATGAGTTTGTCCCCATCGAGTCGATGGAAAAAGCTATGCAGGTTGTTGTCGAAATTTCGCGCATCGTTGCCGAAAGATATAAATAATCCTTAGCCTGATTACCTAATAGCGCCGATGTCGCTTACTCCCACTCTCATTGTTGTTACCGGAGCCACTGGCTCGGGCAAGACTGCCTTGTCGATTGCCATTGCGCAACGGCTTGGCTGCCACATCTTGTCTGCCGACTCCCGACAACTCTATCGCGACATTCCCATTGGCACGGCCGCTCCTACGGCCGACGAACTTGCGGCCGTTCCCCATCATTTTGTGGGAACTCTCGGACTGACCGACTATTATAGTGCGGCGCAGTATGAGGCCGATGCACTCGCATTGCTCGATGAGTTGTGGCGCGATTGTCCCTATGCAGTGATGTGTGGTGGCTCAATGATGTATGTCGATGCCGTGTGTCGCGGCATTGATGATTTGCCAACAATTAGCGACGAAATCAGGGAAAAGGCTATGGCGTTGTATCATGAGGGCGGTTTGCCGTTGTTGCACGAAACGCTCCAACGACTCGACCCAGTGTATTTCAACCAGGTTGATATCAACAATCACAAACGATTGGTTCATGCCATCGAAATATCTATGCAAGCCGGTGTGCCTTACTCGTCGTTGCGCACAGGCGGGGTGAAACAACGCCCGTTTCGCATCATCAAAGTGGCGATAGACTATGAGCGCGAAGTGTTGTTTGATCGCATCAACCGCCGTGTTGATGCCATGATTGCGGCAGGCATGGTTGATGAGGCTCGTCGCGTTTATCCGTTGCGACACCTCAACTCGCTCAACACCGTTGGCTACAAAGAACTGTTTGCCTATTTTGACGGCCAGATGGACTATGAAACAGCGGTGGCACGTATTGGCAAAAACACTCGCGTGTATGCCAAAAAACAACTTACATGGATGAAAAAAGACCCGTCAATACATTTTCTAAACCCCGAAAATGCGCTTGAACAAGTGATGGCGTTGGTCAATAAACAATAATAATACTTATGGCCGATAATTATTTGGAAAAGAAAATGGAAGAGCATCGCAGCGGCAAGGCCAATCGCCCCGCAGTGCGTCGCACTCCCACGGGTGCCAAACCGGGCACTATTAATGTGAAATTTCCTGTTCGTCGTGTGTTTGTCACCGGCGGAGCACGAGGCATTGGTCGCGCCATTGTGGCTGCGTTTTGCAATGCCGGATGCCGTGTGGCATTTTGCGATATCGACCATAAAGCCGGCACGGCAACAGCACAGGCCACCGGCTCTCAATTTCATCCCGTAGACGTTACCGATGCAGTTGCGCTTGATGCTTGCGTGCAGCGGGTTATTGATGCGTGGGGCGATATCGATGTGCTGATAAACAATGTCGGTGTAGGCAACTTTGGCGCACTGACAGAGACGACGATTCAAGATTTTGATACTGTAATAGCCACTAACTTGCGCCCGGTGTTCATTACCTCGCGCCGCTTGGCTATTCACCGCCAATCATTGGCCGAGCCCAACCCTTTCGGTCGCATAATCAACATTTGCTCAACACGATACAAGCAGAGTGAGCCCGGCACCGAAGGCTATGCCGCATCAAAAGGCGGAATTGATGCCCTCACACATTCGCTCATGGCCTCGCTTGCGCCGATGCATATCACGGTAAATGCGATTTCGCCAGGGTGGATTGAAAACAACAACTACGATAGCCTTACCGAGGCCGACCATGTTCAGCATCCGTCGCAACGTGTAGGCCGTCCCGAGGACATCGCCCGAATGTGTATGTTCCTTGCATTACCCGACAACGATTTCATCAACGGCCAAAACATCGTCATCGACGGCGGCATGACTCGCAAAATGATTTATGTGGAGTAACCGCATTGGTATATCACAATAACGCAAAAAAGCAACTCGAGCGAGTTGCTTTTTTGTGTGTTTTACATAGTAGTGTGTTTTTCTTTTACTTTCTTTGGGCATGGATGAGTCCCTTTGATCCCATGTATGAGACACTTTGTGAGGCCATGGCTTGTGCTGCGTTGAGTGCGTTTGTCACAATTTCAATGGTTAGTGTGTTGATATTTAGGTGGTTATTTGATATTAAGTAGTTTATAAAAGTCGATGTGGTCCAGTCGCCTGCGCCTTCCCAGTCGACAGCCTTGTCGTTTTTGACAGCAGGCAGGTGTATCCATTCGTTGTCTTTGAGTTTGAAACGAATGCCGTTTGCGCCCATTGTCTGAATGAAAAGTTTGTTGTGAAAACCTTCCAAGAACGATAGGTCGGCGATGGTTTCGTCCGAAAATTTGACAATATGACTCACCTCGATGCTTTTGAGAATGTCGTTGCCCTTGCTAGTGCCAGGCTCAAAGTATACCAATGTACCTTTGACTCCTAAGCCCTCAGCCAAGATGCGATGACCTGCGTTGGGCGAGTCAAAGAAGAATACATCGGGGGTGAAACTGATTGTGTCAAGAATTTGTTGTGCGCGTTCTTTTAAGATAAAGCGATAGTTGGGAAAGCGTCCGCCTTGAGGTCCTGATGCCCTTACACTAACCTTGTGGTTGCCGTCTTTGTCGGTTTTGTGAATGACATTGAGCAGGGTGGTGCCACCGTCGGCTGAGTTGGTTACATAGGTGGTGTCGCAACCAAAATTGCGCAAGTCGTCAGTGATTTTTTGACCAAAAGCCGAGTCGTCAAGTCGAGCCACAGGATAGGTGTGACAGCCCATGTGAGCCAAAATGGCCATTACATTACCACATGTGCCACCTACTTCTTCAATAATAGTAGTGAGTTCTTTGCCCTCTTTTGATGCCACAATATCAAGATTGAAGATACCTGCACCCATACATGTTTTGTTACTCATAATTATACCCATTAGTTTTGAAAAATATCAAATAGTAGTTGTCCAAGGTCATTTTTTGAACGAATCTCAATAAGACAAGGGCAAAGGTAGTAAAAATTACCTATGCCTCCAAAGAAATAGTGTAAAAAATACGCAAAAAATAATTTTTGCTCTTTTGGACGGCAAATTATACCCGCCAGTAGGACGTTTTAGTTGCAGGCAACAAAAAAAGCATCGGATAACCTCCGATGCTTTTTAGGTATAAAGAGTGACAGATTATTATTTGTCGTTTTCTTCGATTGTACAGATACTTACGCGGTTCCAGTCGGGTTCAGCAAACATTTCGCCTACACCTTGACCGTCGGCGCTGATGCGAGAAGAGCTGATGCCATATTTCTTAACGAGAGCGTCTTTAACCGATTCGGCACGTTGTCTAGCAATGCGAGCATTAACATCGGCGTTACCTTCGGGAGAAGCATAACCTTTGATGACAACAGTTGCTTTTTTGTGGTTTTTGAGGTAAGTAGCAATTTGTTCAACATTGGGCATTTGGTCGGCCGATACAGTTGAGCGACCTTGACGGAAGAATACGTAGCGAACAGTGTTGAGAGTGTTTGTTTTGTTCTCTACAAATTGAACTTCGGGTTCACGAGCTTTGCAAGCAGCGAGTTCGATTTCGAGTTGAGCAATCTTAGCGTTGAGCGCGTTAACGTTGTCGTTGCAAGCGTCGTTAGCTGCTTTGCAGTTTTCGAGATCACCGCGAAGAGCGTTGATTTTAGCGTTTAGACCGTCAACTTCGGCTTGATCATAAAGACGAGCATAGTTGAAGTGGTGAGTGCCGTTGCTGTTTTTGAAGTGGTAGGTTACGCCACCTTGGAGCTCAAACACAGCACGATTTACGTTGTTTTGTGCTTGCCAAGTGTAGGTGTAAAGACCGTCCATGTCCCAAACAACTGAGGGCTTAATGCTCAAAGTCCATGCTTTTGCTTTGCCAAGGTTGAAGTTGAGGTTAAGACCTGCTTTTGTAGCAAAAGCGTTTTTGTCCCAACCATAAGAGTCACCTGCAGCAGGGAACCATTCAGAAATATAGGCGTGCAACCAACCTGCGCTCAAAACAGTTTCGATTTCAAACACGCGGGGTGAGCCTTTGTAACCTGCAAAGAGGTTCATGAGGTTTGCTGTACCAGTTACACCAACATAAGAGTGGTCAACAGCATAAGAGTTGTAGTCGGGAGCTGTGTTAAACATAGCTTCACCTTCGATACCGAGACCAAAAACGGGTGTGAGTTGTTTGCGGATTTCGGCACCTGCCATGCCACGAACATCATTGCAAACGTCGTTGAATTTCAAGGGAGTTACTGCGCCGCCTTTGAGGCCGATTGACCAGTTGTCGGCAAATTTGCTACCAGCGAGTGTGTATTGGGCGTCTTGTGCATTTGCGCTCATAAAGCCCATAGCAACTGCTGCAAAGAGTAATAATTTCTTCATAAGTTTAACTTTAAGAGTGTTATTTATTGTGTAAAACTTTTGCAAATTTATTGAAAATTGTTCATTGAATCAAGCAAAAAACAAATAAAATCAACAAAATGATGATATTTATGCGGTTTTTTTAGGTTTTTTGCATTAATGTGTCATTATGTCAATATGTGAAGGTATCGCTTCTCACTTCATTCCAATTCCCGTTTTTGATATCTTCGGGTCGCATTAGAATGTAGTAGGAGCCGCAATCGTAGATATGCAATCCCCATTCAGAGCATTCCTCGATTTGTAGCAATACGATGTGCCCACTGTTGTAGGCTTCGATATTATCTTGGTCGGGAGGACAAAGCATTGTTGCTCCATAAACAATTTTTTCGTCAAAATTATTCTCAAAAGTTATTTTATGGGCAGGGCGAAATATGCTTTTGTGGTCTTTGGGCGAAACGATGTCGCAGGGATATAGCTCGCTGCAATCCTCAATGTGGATAATCAGCGGTTTGTAACCCGAACCGATGCCACGGCCATAACCTCCCATAAAATAGGCAAGAGGCGCAAAGACATAGAGCATGCCTTTTGTGGGTAGTAGTCCTGTGGTGTCGTAGGGTGCGATTTCTTCGCAGCGAATTTGGCACACAAAGGTAAGAGGCTCCTCGATGCCTTCATCGATTTCGACAAACGGATATCTCATTCCGGCAGGAAAATCGGGCGCACCCCACCAATGGCTTTTGCCTTGGAGATTTTCGGTGGTTGTAGATACAAAAAGGCTGATTGACATATTGTTATGGTTTTGCTATTGGTGTTACTGTATATCCTTGGCAGCGCAACAGGTTGATGAGTCCGTTGTCGCCAGGCAGGTGTAGTGCTCCGACGCACACGATGGTGCTTTTGTCGTCAATGATATCAGTGATAGTATTTACCCACGCCTTGTTGCGGTTGTCGACCAATCGGGCTTGGCTCTGCGGGTCAAATCCGAGTGCGGGGTCCAAAGATATCTCATGGAGTGCGTCAAGGTCTTGGGCGAGGTAGGCTTCTGATATTTTCTTTGACAATTTGACGGCCGTATCGCTAAATCTTACCGTTTCCATCAATTCGTCGGCTTGAATGGATATGGGGTAGTTGAACAAAATGTCTATCTGCTGTCGGGCAGTTTCAAACGCACCGATGCTTTTGCCCATGTTGATGGCTAATTGTTGGATGTAACTGTCGAGCTGTTGATGCTGATTGAAGTCGGGCATTTCTTTCATTGAGAGGAGCATAGAAACCTGTGTGTTGATAAATGCCGGCTTCATGTGAGACAAATAGCTGATTGACAGCAAGCCGTTTGAAATGTCGGACAAAAAATTGTCGATTGAGTCGATTTGTTGAGGTGTGTATATGTGATTTATGGTGCTGTCGGCAGGGGCGATGGCTGCCGATAACATAAGCCGTTGTGTGGTCTGTGATGCCATTTCGTCTTTGTCAATCTCGCCATACACTGCATCGCACATGTTCAATGCCTCGTACCATCCGGCAATAGAGTCGAGAATGCCGACGGGTGCCAAGTGATGAGTGCCAATTATGAAAGAGTCTTTGGCGGTGTTTGGTCCGCTGATACGCCATAATAGTTGTGCGTTGGTCGCGGAGCTGCTAATGGCAATTACGGCAATAATGGCAAGGAATCGGGCAAATGCGTTCATCGGCTGAATGTGAAATAATAGATAATGATGTGTTAATACAAATGTAGGGATTATTTGCAGATTAAACAAATATTGCAAAAAATAGTTACCTTTGTGAAAAGAAAATGCAAGTATCATGCCCATAATTGAAATTACATCGTTGACACATCAAGGTGTAGAAGTTTACTCGACGCTCACCGAAGCACAGTTGCGTAATAAACTTGACCCGGAAAAGGGCGTGTTTATAGCCGAGAGTCCCAAGGTTATAAATGTGGCACTTGATGCCGGATATGAACCCATATCACTCTTGTGTGAGCGCCGTCACATTGAGGGCGATGCAGCCTCTATTATAGCCCGATGTGGCGATATTGATGTGTTTACCGGCGAACGCGAACTGTTGGCCTCGCTCACTGGATACACTTTGACGCGTGGAGTGTTATGTGCGATGCGTCGACCGCAAAATCTTTCGGTCGAAGATGTGTGTCGCGATGCCCGACGAGTGGTGGTTATTGACAGCGTGGTTGATACGACCAACATCGGCGCGATATTCCGTTCGGCGGCAGCGTTGGGCATTGACGGAGTGTTGTTGACTCGCTCGTCGTGTGACCCGTTAAACCGTCGTGCGGTGAGAGTGTCGATGGGCTCGGTGTTCTTGTTACCGTGGGCATGGCTCGATGAACCAATTTCGTCGCTTGGTCGTTTGGGTATGAAAACCGTGGCTATGGCATTGACCGACAAATCGGTGTCGATTGATGATGAGCAATTGAAAAGCGAGCCACGATTGGCGATTGTAATGGGTACAGAGGGCGACGGACTGGCACAAAACACTATTGCTTCGGCCGACTATGTTGTGCGCATACCCATGTATCACAATGTCGATTCACTAAATGTGGCGGCCGCATCGGCTGTCGCCTTTTGGGAATTAAGAGCCCGATAAAAAAGCAAGGCATAATCGATGAGATTATGCCTTTTATTTTGTTTGATGTTTTGTTACTTCCAAGTTTTGCGGCCTCGCAGATAGTAATCGACAATGATGTTGCGATGAGTGTCGTTGCGTTGGTCAAGGAGGTCGACGTCGGGGTGTGAAGTGTAACGCTTTCTCATTGTGCGGAAATCGTTGTGTGCTTTGAGAATGGCATTTGCGTTTTTGAAATCAAATGTAGCCATGAATTTAGCCCATGCAATGGTGTCAAGCAATCGGCGCACAAAAAGTTTGCGGTTGCGAGTCGCGTCTGGCAGGTTTTTGTGGAGCATGAGCAGGTTGTTGCGGAAGTTTAGATAGGTCTTGCGTGGATTTGATGCCGGCAGACTGCCGCCGCCCAAGTGGTAGGCCACGCTTTGAGGCACTACTTTGATGTCGTAGCCCATGAGCAACACTCGCCAACATAAGTCAATTTCTTCCATGTGGGCAAAGAAATCTTTGTCGAGTCCGCCTGCGGTGAGATACACCTGTGAGCGTATCATTAGCGCGGCTCCGGTAGCCCAAAATACCGAAATCACGTCGTCATATTGTCCGTGGTCTTTTTCCACCGTGCCAAAGATGCGTCCGCGGCAATAGGGATAGCCGTTGCGGTCGATAAATCCTCCTGATGCTCCGGCATATTCAAACTCGTCTTTTTGCTTGTAGGCCAACAATTTGGGCTGACAAGCACCGACGTTGGAGTTGGCTTCCATGTACTCATAAAGAGGAGTAATCCACCCTGGGGCTGTGGCAACATCGGAGTTGAGTAGTATGGTGTATTTATATTGAGTCTGCTCAATGGCAAGGTTGTAGCCTTGCGCAAAACCGTAGTTGGTGTCAAATTGCAGCAGTTTCACTTCGGGAAACTTGGTCTTGAGCAACTCTACCGAATTGTCGGTGCTGCCGTTGTCGGCCACGATAATGTCGGCCACAGCGCTATCGGTTGTCGCCACCACTTGAGGCAAATACTCGTTGAGCAGATCGTGTCCGTTCCAATTAAGAATGATGACGGCTATGGGTTTGTTGTTGTTCATCGGCCGAGGGATTAGGGAGTGTTAGTTTCTTTTTCCAGCGCTTGTGGGTCCACAACCAAATGTGCGGGTTGTTGATGATTGTCTGTTCAAGCAATGTGGCATATTGGGCTGTGATGTAGAGTTCGGGGCAGGTTGATGCATCGTCAGTGATTACGCGTTGGGTTATGTGGTAATGTCCGCGGCTTGGTTTTGTGATGTCCCAATACACTACGGCCATCGAGAGTTTGCGGGCAATGGTTTCAGTGCCCGAAATGATGGCTGTGGGGTGGTTGAGGAACGAGGTTATATATTGGTCATCGCCACGGCTCGGTTTTTGGTCGCTCATGAAGCCTGTCACGACGGGCATTTTGTCTCGACGGTAGCGAATCAACTCGCGAAATACGGTTGCTTTGGGCAATGACACTGAGTTGAAACGGCTTCGCAATTTGAGAAAATACTCGTCAAACCATTTGTTTTTTAGCGGGCGGTATACTTGGGCAAATACCATGTCTTTGTTGACTTGGTGTCGAGTCCACAAAGTTACCGAGGGTACCCATTCCCAGTTACCGCAGTGCGACAGATACACTGCCACCGACTTGCCTTGTGCCACAAAATCGTCTATGATGTCGATGCCTTCAAAAGTGATGCGGCGGCGCATTTGCTCATCGGTGATATGTCCCAATTTGATGGTTTCCAAGATGTAGTCGGCAAAGTGGCGGTAAAATTTGCGCTCGATGCCCTTGATTTCATCGGCTGATTTGTCGGGAAACGATTCGGTTAGATTTTTAGTAACCACTTTGCGGCGGTAGCGCACGATGTAATATACCAAAACAAACATAAAATCGGCCAAGGCATATATTGCCCAAAAAGGCAGATGGGCTATGCCTGCCAAAAGCCATTTCAGAGGTAGGTATTTCCAATGTTTCATAAAGCCAAAGTACCGGTTAGTTCTTCGCCGCTTTCGCTGACAGCGTTAAGGGTTACGGGGATTACTTGGTTGGACAACTGTGACGATGCGCTAACCTCGACTTTGAGGTAGTTGTCGGTAAATCCGCTCATGGGTTTGTTGCGGCGCGGATGCTCGAGCAATACGGGGCGAGTTGTGCCAATAAATCGGTTGCTGAAATCGCGCAACTTGCGCTCTGAAATGTCAAGCATGATGCGTGTACGGCGGTGTTTCTCGGCTTGGTCAACAATATGCTCGATGTTGAGGGCCTTGGTGCCGGGGCGCTCTGAATAGGTGAAAATGTGTAGTCGCGAAATGTCGAGCGATTCCACAAATTGGCGCGAAAGTTCAAAGCGTTCGGGGGTCTCGCCGCGTGCGCCAACGATGAGGTCGACACCAATGAATGCGTGGGGCATTGTGGTGCGAATTTTCTCTACCTTTGAACGGAAAAGCGCAGTGTCGTAGTGACGGTGCATGAGTTTCAGCACATCGTCGTTGCCGCTTTGTAAGGGTATGTGAAAATGGGGCATGAATCGTTTTGAGGCAGCTACCCATTCAATTATTTCGTCGGTGAGCAAGTTGGGTTCTATAGATGAAATGCGGTAGCGCTCAATTCCTTCAACCTCGTCAAGAGCCTTGATTAGGTCAAAGAAAGTGTCGGTGCGCCCTTTGCCAAAGTCACCTATGTTAACCCCAGTGATTACTATCTCCTTGCCGCCTTCGGCTGCCACCTCGCGTGCTTGTGCCACAAGGTCGTCGATGTTTCCCGAGCGGCTGCGTCCGCGAGCCATGGGAATGGTGCAATAGGTGCAGTAGTAGTCGCAGCCGTCTTGCACTTTGAGGAAATATCGAGTGCGGTCGCCGCGAGAGCATGAGGGCGAGAAGGCGCGAATGTCTTTGGTGGGTGTGATGAGTGTGCGAGGCTCGTGGGTTTTGATCCATTGGTCAAGATAGTCGGCAAGCAAGAGTTTGCGGTCGGTGCCGGCTACCACAACAACGCCGTCGATAGCGGCCACTTCTTCGCTTTTAAGTTGGGCATAACAGCCGGTAACGATGATTGCGGCATTGGGGTGCTTTTTGTGTAACGAACGAATGGCTTGACGACATTTTTTGTCGGCCAACTCGGTCACGCTACAAGTGTTCACAACGCATATATCGGGCGTTTCTCCTGCTTGGACACGGCGAATGCCTCGGTCGGCAAAAATCTTTGCGACAGTCGAGGTTTCGGCAAAGTTGAGTTTGCAGCCAAGAGTGTGAAACGATGCTGTAAAATTGCCAAAAGTGGTGTTGTCTATCATTGAATATATAATTATAAGGCAAAGATAATATAATGAATTGGAAATTGAAAATTGAGAATTGAGAATTAGGTGCTATCAATCGGCGTGTAGACAAAAAAACACCGCCCCGGGTTAGTGAGGCGGTGATATTGAGAGTGTGTAGTCTGTTGCGTTAGAATGCCGATGGCTTGAGGGCAAGGCCAACTCGTTCGTGCAAGCCAAAGAGTAAGTTCATGTTGTGAACGGCTTGGCCCGATGCACCTTTGACAAGGTTGTCAATTACAGATGTGATGAGGAGTTTGCCGTCAACTTTTTCGAGGTGCAAGATACATTTGTTGGTGTTAACCACATCTTTGAGGTCGGGAGCTTTGTCGGTGACAAAGGTGAAGTTGTGGTCGCTATAATATTCGTCGTAAAGGCGGCGAATTTCGTTCAATTCGATGGGGCAGTCAAGGTAAACGATAGCCATGATGCCTCGCGAGAAACAGCCACGCACAGGAATGAAGTTGATGTCGGCTTTGAAACTGTTTTGCAATGTTGAGAGCGATTGGCGAATTTCGGCAAGGTGTTGGTGTTTGAACGGTTTGTAAATCGACACATTGTCGTTGCGCCAAGAGAAATGCGATGTTGCCGATGGTTTCACACCTGCGCCAGTGCTTCCTGTGATTGCTGTGACATGAATGTCAGAGTTGAGCAATAGGTTTTTGGCCAAAGGCAACAATGCAAGTTGAATGGCGGTGGCAAAGCAGCCGGGATTGGCTACGCGAGTTGCACCGCGAACGATGCGTTTGCGGTTGAGTTCGGGCAAGCCATATACAAAGTCGTGAGTGCCGTCTTCGATGCGATAGTCGGTTGAGAGGTCGATGATTTTAATGTTTTCGGGCACATTGTTGCTTTCCATGAAGGTGCGGGTAGTGCCGTGAGGAGTACAGCAAAACAATACATCTATTTCTTCCCAAGGAGTAGCATCGGTGAAACGAAGTTCGGTTTCGCCAATAAGTCCTTGGTGAACATCAGAAACGAGGTTTCCGGCGTTGCTTGAACTGTTAATCCACGCGATTTCGACATCGGGGTGGTTGATGAGGAGACGAATCAATTCGCCGGCGGTGTAACCTGCTCCGCCAATAATGCCTGCTTTTATCATAGATGCTTAAATTTGTTCGTCTTGATGGTTGGCATAATATGCGCGAAGAGCTGTAGCCGAAACCTTGATGAACCCTTTGGCGTCATCGGCGGTCCAGCCTTTTTGAGTTTCGCCATATTCACCGAGTTTGTTTTTCACTAAGTCGTCGGCGCTTTCAACACCCACTGTTGAGAATGACAAGGGACGGAGTTCAAGGATAGCCGTACCGTTGACATTGCGTTGAGAGTTGTCGAGCATTGCTTCGATGTCGCGCATCACGGGTTCGAGATACTGACTCTCGTGGAGGAACATGCCATACCAATTTGCCACTTGGTCTTTCCAGTATTGTTGCCACTTGCTGAGAGTGTATTTTTCGAGGAAACGGTGAGCCGAGATGATGAGCATTGGAGCAGCCGCTTCAAATCCTACGCGGCCTTTGATGCCGATGATAGTGTCGCCCACATGCATGTCGCGGCCAACGCCATAGGCTGCGCCGATTTCTTCGACTTTTTGAATGGCTTTGATGGGATCGTCAAAACGCTCGTCGTTAACGGCTTTGAGTTCGCCTTTTTCAAAAGTGAGGCGCAACTGTTCGCTGCCTTCTTTGGTGCAGTGTTTGAGGTAGGCCGATTCGGGGAGGCCTTGTGCCGAGTCGAGGATTTCGCCACCGCAGATTGAAGTGCCCCAAAGTCCCACATTATAGCTGTATTTGAGTTTTGTGAAGTCGGCCGAGAAACCGTTTTTGTTGAGGTAGTCGATTTCTTCTTGACGCGAGAGGTTGTTGTCGCGAGTGAGGGTGATGATTTCGACACCGGGAGCCATGACGAGGAATGTCATGTCAAAGCGAATTTGGTCATTTCCGGCACCTGTTGATCCGTGAGCGA
Source organism: Muribaculaceae bacterium (assembly GCA_017390185.1). GTDB lineage: Bacteria > Bacteroidota > Bacteroidia > Bacteroidales > Muribaculaceae > RGIG4079. The sequence continues at coordinate 6,760 of JAFPCM010000179.1, read as the reverse complement.
TAGCGTCGGCACCTATTTCGTTGGCATAACGGGCAATGGCGATTGCTTGGAAAATGCGTTCAGAACTTACCGAGATGGGGTATGTGCCGTTGCGCAACACGTTGCCATAAATCATGTATTTGAGGCTCTTGTCATAGTACTCGCGAGTAACGTCGAGAGTTACATATTTAGTTGCACCGAGTTTATAGGCATTGGCTTCGTTTGTAGCCAATTGCTCGGGACTGAAACCGCCAGTGTTGGCACAAGCGGCATATACTTCATAACCTTTTTCTTTTGCGAGGTACATTACTGTGTAAGAGGTGTCAAGACCTCCACTGAATGCTACTACGACTTTTTTCTTCTGTTCCATTTATGTTGATGTTCGTTTTATATTCTACAGATGGGTTTATTGGTTGTCGTCGGCAATGTCGTGACGACGGTGTTTGATTTCGATAGGGTCATAGAGCAACCCTGTGCATAGACATTTGTGTCCGCCGTTGCGTTGCAAAATATCGTAGTTGACACAACTTTCGCAACCGCGCCAAAATGCGGGGTCGTCAGTTAATTCGTCGAAAGTTACAGGACGGTAACCGAGATCAAAGTTCATTTTCATAACGGCAGCGCCTGTTGTGAGAGAGAATATTTTGGCTTCGGGAAACATTTCTCTTGACAGGTCAAAGATGCGTTGTTTGATGCGGGTTGCGAGACCCAATCCGCGGTATTTGTTGGCAACAATAAGACCAGAATTGGCCACAAATTGCTTGTTACTCCATGATTCAATGTAACTGAAACCGGCAAATTCGCCGTTGCAGATTGCTATAACAGCCTTGCCTTCAACCATTTTTTGAGTTACATATTCGGGAGAACGCTTGGCAATACCTGTGCCACGGATTTTTGCGGCACGGTTAATAGTGTCAAGGATTTCGTCAACATATTTGATGTGTTCCTCTGATGCAACCAAAACTTCAATTACGGGGTGATTTTCCATTTTTATTAAGTTGCTATGGTGTTTTAGTGATAAAAATACTGATTAACTTATATGTCATCGTCATCGCCAATAAATTGCTCGCGGGCTTCGGCCATCACATGAGAGGGCAAGAACGACGAGAACAGCGCATACAAGTCGCTGCGTGACGATTTTTCGTTTACTACGGCAAATACGGTGTCGGCGCCGGGGATTGTGCCGAGAATGTGTTCTGATTCAAGCATGTCGATGTCATAGGCCAATCCGCTGGCATAGCCGTTGCGGGTTTTGATAACGACAATATTGCGAGAGATAGTGCACGATAATGCGGCAGGGTGCAGACTCGATTGAACTGTGTTCTGATTCTTGGCAAACGGCTCGTTACTAATTTGGTTTGAATCGGCAATGACATATCTGTAACCGCCCATATCAGTGGCCACTTTGGTGGTGCGCAACATTTTGAGATCGCGCGACAAGGTGGCTTGGGTAACAATGAAGCCCCTGATAGCCAGCTGTTTTGATAACTCTTCTTGGCTGCCAATGCTATTGTGAGTGAGTATGTCAATAATTACCGGGAGTCGTGATTTCCTTTTTTTCATAAAATGATTGATTAATGTCGTCAATGCAAAGGTACAAACTAAAAATTGAATAAACATAGAAATGGCATAAAAAATTAATTTTTATGCAATTATTGATGCAGAAATCTTTTAAAGTGTAAGTTTCTGCGCGATTATCGTCGTCGGAAAATGTCGGCAAAGATTTTGTCGGTTGCTCCTATGTTTTGCTCGATGTATTGACGGGCAATGTTGCCTGACAAATTGATTTTTTCGTCGCTCATCGACAGCATGAGCTGTTCAAACTCCTCTTTTGACTTGATGCTGAAGGCTCCGCCCAATGAGGTGAGGTCGCATGCTTCTTTGAATTTGTCAAAACGGGGGCCGAAAATGATGGGCATGCCATATACGGCCGCTTCGTTGATATTGTGGATTCCTGCACCAAAGCCGCCTCCGATATATGCTATGTTGCCATAGCGGTAGATGCTTGCAAGTAGTCCGAAACAATCAATGATGATGCAACGCACGTTGCCGAAATCGACATCGGTGCTATCTTTGATTTGCGACCAGAGGATTGAGCCAGGAATGGCTTTTTGCAGTTGTTCCAATCGGTGTGTGTCAAACTCGTGTGGAGCTATGATGGCCTTAACGCTGTTGGTGTTGTTGAGCCATTGAGAATATACGGCCTCGTCGGCTTCCCAACTGCTGCCCACAATCATGATGTGTTTTGCTGTTGCCTTGAATGCGGCAATCTGTGGCAACTCAACGGTTGTCTTCATGATGTCGGTCACGCGGTCAAAGCGTGTGTCGCCGGCAACGGTGACATTGTTGATGTTGATGCCGGCCAGTAGTTGTCGCGAGTTCTCGTCTTGCACATAAATGTGGGTATAACATTTGAGAATGTTGCGGAATGTGCCGCCAAGAGGCTTGAAAAACGATTGAGACTTGCGGAAAATGGCTGATATGAGATAGGTGGGAATATTGCGTTTGGCAAGTTGCTGCATGTAGTTGCCCCAAAACTCATATTTGACAAATATGGCCATTTCGGGGTTTGCCAAGTCGATGAAACGGCGTGCATTAGCCGGGGTGTCAAACGGCAGATAGCACACGGCATCGACTTTGTCGTAGTTTTTGCGCACTTCATAACCCGATGGAGAGAAGAAAGTGAGCAATATCTTGCGGTCGGGATACTGACTGCGAATTTTCTCAATCAGGGGACGGCCCTGCTCAAATTCGCCTAACGATGCAGCATGAATCCAAATGTAGCGGTGCCCACGATTGAGTGTGCGACTCAAGTAGTCAAAGGCTGCTTGTTGGCCTTTGACCATTGTTGCGATTTTTTCAATTCGCATCGATGCAAGTCGGGCACCAAATCGATAAAGGGCAATACCGGTGTTGTAAAGTGGATTCATTGTTTAGTCAGTGATGACTATGATTATTCGACAGTGATGTTTTCGATACCGCGGCGCACTCGTGCAATGGTTTCTTCTTTGCCGAGCAATTCGGTGATGTCAAACATGTGAGGACCTTTGCAATCGCCCACCACTGTGAGACGGAAAGCGTTCATCACATTGCCCATGTGGTAGCCATTGTCGGTAATCCAACCGATAACCGATGCCTCGGCAGCCGCGCAAGAGAAATCTTCGAGCGTATTGAGGTGGTCGATGAGGCTGTTGAGCAATTGGGGAGTGTCTTCTTTCCAACGCTTTTTCACTGCTTTGGCTTCATATTGGGTGGGAGCGACAAAGAAATATTGTGCTTGGTCCCAAAGGTCGCGAACAAAGTTGATGCGGTCTTTTACCATCGACACCACGCGAGTGATGTATTGGTCGCTGTAACCGCTGATGCCGTTGGCTTCGAGCACGGGCTTGAAGAGTTGGGCCAACTGTTCGTTGTCGAGTTCTTGGAGGTATTTGTGGTTGAACCATTTGCCCTTTTCAAAGTCAAATTTTGCGCCTGATTTAGAGCAATGGTCAAGTGAGAATTTTTCGATGAGTTGTTGCATTGACATGATTTCGGTGTCGTCGCCGGGATTCCAACCGAGGAGCGCGAGGAAGTTGACCACGGCTTGGGGTAGGTAACCTGCTTCGCGGTAGCCCGATGAGATTTCTCCCGATTTGGGATCATGCCATTCGAGGGGGAATACGGGGAAGCCGAGACGGTCGCCGTCGCGTTTGCTGAGTTTGCCTTTTCCGTCGGGTTTGAGCAAGAGAGGCAAGTGAACAAATGCGGGCATAGTGTCGGTCCAGCCAAATGCTTCATATAGCAACACATGCAAGGGAGCCGAGGGCAACCATTCTTCGCCACGAATCACGTGCGACACTTGCATCAAGTGGTCGTCAACGATGTTGGCAAGGTGATAGGTGGGTAGGTCGTCGGCACTTTTGTAAAGCACTTTGTCGTCAAGAACCGATGAGTTGATGGTAACTTTGCCGCGAATGAGGTCGTTAACCACAACATCGCGTCCGGGCTCGATGAGGAAACGCACAACATATTTCTCGCCGTTGTCAATGAGGGCTTTTACTTCGTCGGCCGAGAGTGAGAGCGAGTTGCGCATTGACAAGCGGGTTGATGCGTCATATTGGAAGTTGGCAACTTCTTGGCGTTTGGCTTCAAGTTCTTCGGGTGTGTCAAAAGCCAAATAGGCCTTGCCGGCATCAAGGAGCATTTTTACGTGTTCGCGATATATGTCGCGACGCTCCGATTGTTTGTAAGGTCCATATTGGCCGCCTTCGCGCACACCTTCATCAATTTTGATGCCGAGCCATGCGAGCGATTCGTTGATATAGTCTTCGGCTCCGGGAACAAATCGTTGTGAGTCGGTATCCTCAATGCGAAGAATCATTTCGCCGCCGTGTTGACGGGCAAAAAGATAGTTATATAACGCGGTGCGAACGCCACCGATGTGCAATGGCCCTGTGGGTGATGGGGCAAATCTTACTCTTACTTTTTGATTCATTTTTGTGTTGCTCTATTAAAACGAGTGCAAAGGTACAAAATTATTTAGAAATATGAGCATTTCCGCGGCTAACTAATTATGCCTTTATGCCACTAAAACTCATCAGATAAAATGGGAACTATAACTTTGTTGGCACAAAGACAGTCATAACAAACGGATTATTATAACCTCACCCCCTCCGAACTCGCGAGCTCGTTCTCGTCCCCCTATCCACTTCGTGGCAGAGGGACACTTGACAACACAACTACCCCGGAAACGCTAGGTTTGTGCACCAGCAAGTCCTCCACTGCTTTTTGCGGAGAAATTTCGGAGCAAAAAATAGGGGAGGTGGGGCAAAGCCCCAGAGGGGTTAAGGATAAACTATGTGTCAACAAGTATATACTAGCCAGATAAAATATATGTCAGTTGTGACAATATAGCTCAGGATTAAGTTTAATCACAATCCCTTGGTAATATTACCATTCTCATCTCTTAGAATACGGCCATGGGGTCAAGGGTGGTAAATCGGCCGCCCAAATGGTCCCGCACATCAGCCTTGGCATCGGGGCTGAACCCCAATACCGACATCAATAGTGTTATTAATATCAACAGGCGAGAGGTGGGCATAATTGTTGATTTATTAATTAATTTACATATCTAATATTGTCCAAGAGTCGCCTTTAAATTCCCGATGCGCATATCTCCCTTGCGACATGTGACGAAGCTCTAATATTGAACAATCTATTTGCAGTATTTCGTCAATTGAAACAACTTTTAAATCATCATTATCTAGTTCTTCTTTGCCATAAAATTCCCATATCCCATCTGCGGAGTTATGAACTACAAACAATATTGTAGATGCCCCCGTTAGTACAAAACGCGATGTTATAACGGCCATATTCTTATCCCTAAAAAAATTAATCATCGGTACCCTTTCTTTAAATTTTCTTGTTTTGAAAGAACTTGTAAGTTCGAATTTTCGTTTGACCCACCTTTAGACCTCGGTTTAATAAGATCTATTTCGGCTTGGGATTGTATCGGGGAATATTCATGAAGCGCATAGCTCGTCATTTCATTGGCGAATGACGATAGATATGCCAAAATTACACCGATAATCAATAGACATTGTTTCATGGTGTGCGATTTTTTGCAAAGATAGTGATTTATTGCAAATGCAAATAATAACGACCGGCTGTTTTCTGAAATTCAGATATAAACAGTCGGTCGTTGTGTCGATGTAATGTATGGGTCTATTGCGCCATGATAAGGACTGTGGTGTAGGCGATGTAGCAGGCTATCATAATAGCACCTTCGATGCGGGTAATGGTGCGTGTTTTGAAAAACCAGCCGACAATCCAAAACAACATGGCCGAGCCGACGAGTACACTCATGTCGAGCAGACCGATGTTGCCTGTTGATAGCGGTGTGACTGTTGCACTTGTGCCAAGGATGAAGAATACGTTGAAAATGTTGCTGCCGATAACATTGCCGATTGCCATTCCGGGGCTTTTTTTGAGGGCGGCTGTAACCGAAGTGGCAAGTTCGGGCAACGATGTGCCGGCTGCAACAAGGGTGAGACCGATGAGCGATTCGCTTGCACCCATTGCGCGTGCAAGATTGCTCGCTCCGTCAACAAAGAATTGGCCGCCATAAATTAGTCCGGCAAGTCCGCCGAGAATGAATAGTACTGATTTCCATATTGGCATTGTTTTCACTTCTTCGCCTTTGTCGGCTTCGGTTGCTCCGTTTTTGGCCACAGAGAATGTGTAGCGCATAAAGATGGCAAAAAACAGCAACAACATGATGCCGTCGATGCGGCTAATAGTGTTCACGCTGTCGGCACCGAGCAGAATGTCGCTTGCTGCGGCAAATAGTGCTATTGACGCGAGAAAAACGAGAGGAATCTCGTTTGAGAGAATGGTCTTTTCGACTTTAATGGGCATTACCATAGCGGTAACACCGATAATCATGAGCACATTGAAGATGTTGCTACCCACGACATTACCCACAGCAAGGGCCGCGCTGCCGTTGATGGCCGATGTGAGGCTGACAACCAACTCGGGGGCAGATGTGCCGAAGGCTACGATTGTAAGACCGATAACGAGGTCAGATACGCCCCATTTTTTTGCAACTGCGGCAGCACCGTCGGTCAGTCCGTTGGCTCCTAACAAAATGAGGACAAGACCGCCAACAAGAAAAAGAATGTTAATTAATATATCCATTGTTAGTTGTTATAGGCTTCCTTTGGTTGAAGGAAGCGTGAATTTAAATATATCACGGCGAATTGCCATTTTTATTGCGCGGGCAAGACCTTTAAATATACCT
>JAFPCM010000178.1 GCA_017390185.1 Muribaculaceae bacterium | reverse complement strand
GCCAAACATTTTGCCGTCGTTGAGGGCCAATCGGGCTTTGTTGACAAAAAGGTCAACGAGTTGCTCTTGGTCCAAACCTAACTCACGGCAGTCAAGCCAAATGAGAAATGATGCCTGAGGGCGCACGGGTTTAATCTGCGGAATGTTAGTGGCGCAGTAGTCAATTAAGAAATCGATATTACCTTCGATGTATTCAAGCGCTTCGTCAAGCCATTGTTCGCCGAGGGTGTAGGCTGCTTCGGTGGCAATGGTGGCGGTGAATGTTGTGGCGTCAAACTCATTGACCGACAACCATTTGAAGAACGGCTCGCGGAGTTGCTGATTTTGAATAATTACCCATGAACTTACCAATCCCGGAATGTTGAAAGTCTTTGACGGAGCACCAAGTGTGATGCAGATGTCGCTGGCATCTTGGCTGATTGACGCAAACTGATGATGCCGTTTGCCATAGAGTACCAAGTCGGCGTGAATTTCGTCGGAGATGACGAGAACATTGTGGGCTTTGCACAAAGACGCAAGGCGTAGCAAAGAGGCGTTGTCCCATCTGATGCCGCCAGGGTTGTGGGGATTGCACAAAATCATCATTTTGGGCTTCTCCTCAACAAATATCTTTTCAAGGTGGTCAAAGTCCATCTCATAACGATAGTTCTCGGTAAGAATTAGCGGATTGTTTACCACAATGCGGTCGTTGCCTTCAACAACGTTTTTGAAGGGGTGGTAAACGGGAGGCTGAATGACAATTTTGTCGCCTGGTTTAGTGAAAAAGTTTACCACAAGCGCGATGCCTTTCACCACGCCGGGGATGTATGTAATCTCTTCGCGCGACACTTTGAAGTTGTGGCGGTGGTCAAGCCAATTAATGATTGACTGCCAATAACTGTCGCTCGCAACAGCATAACCATAAATGGGGTGGTTGATGCGTTGTTTGAGTGATTCAACTATCTCGGGGCACACTGCAAAGTCCATATCGGCAATCCACATCGATGTGAGGTCGGTGCGGCCAAATCGTTGTTCCATCGCATCGATTTTCACTGCACAAGTGCCTTGTCTGTCAATAAGTTGGTCAAAGTCGTATCTGCTCATTTCGTTATGTTGCTAATGCCGAATGAAAAATCGGCAACACATTGTTAAATTAAATTTTCTACAAAAGTACAATTTTTTTTGTGATTGTTTCGTGCTTTTTTAGTATGTTTGTATTTATAAATTGGCTAAATAGTTTTTGTAGCTGCAACTAAACTCTAAATCTTGAAAAAACGATACTAAAATGGAGCAACGAAAATATACTCCCGAACAGGAAGAACGCATGATTGAGGAAGCATATCAAGATGTGCTTGAAGGATATTTGAAAAGTAACCACCGCAAAAAGGTGGAAATCATAGAACGCGCTTACAAGTTTGCCAAAGAGGCACACAAAGGAGTGCGCCGCCGCTCGGGCGAACCTTATATTCTTCACCCTATTGCCGTGGCTAAAATCGCAAGTCAGGAAATAGGTCTCGGTTCTACCTCAATATGCGCAGCATTCTTGCACGATGTGGTCGAAGATACCGACTACACGGTAGAGGATATTGAACAGCACTTTGGAAAGAAAATCGCCCAGATTGTGGCCGGATTGACCAAGATTTCGGGCGGTATCTTCGGCGATAAAGCATCGGCACAGGCCGAAAACTTCCGCAAGTTGTTGCTCACCATGAGTGAGGACATTCGCGTGGTGTTGCTCAAAATGGCCGACCGCTTGCACAATATGCGCACATTGGGTTCAATGGCCCCCAATAAGCAGTATAAAATTGCGGGTGAAACTTTTTACATCTATGCTCCGTTGGCCCACCGCTTGGGCTTGTTTGCTATCAAGACAGAGCTTGAAGACCTAAGTTTCAAATATGAACACCCCGCTGCTTATGAGCGCATAAGCCAACAACTCAAAGCCTCTGAGTCAAAGCGCGCCATGCTTTACAAAAATTTCTCAACTCCCATTATTGAGAAACTTGAATCGATGGGTCTCAAATTTGATGCGAAATATCGTCAAAAATCGGTTTATTCGATTTGGAACAAGATGGAGACCAAGCACATACCCTTTGACGAGGTCTATGACTTGTATGCTATGCGCATCATTTTTGATTGTGACGACATTGCGATGGAGAAATCTATTTGCATGAACATTTATGCCACAATCACCGACCTATATCGCTTGCACCCCGATCGCACTCGCGACTGGGTGAGCATACCCAAGGCCAACGGCTATCAGGCGCTTCATGTCACTGTGATGGGTCCCGACGGTAATTGGGTAGAGGTACAGATTCGCAGCCGCCGCATGGACGATATTGCCGAAAAAGGCTTTGCCGCCCACTGGAAATACAAGATTGGCGAGGGCGAAGAGGAATCGGAACTCAATGTGTGGCTCAAAACCATCAAAGACATTCTTGACGAACCAAATCCTGATGCGATGGACTTCCTTGACACCATCAAGCTCAACCTTTTTGCATCGGAAATTGTTATATTCACACCCAAAGGCGAGCTGCTTACATTGCCTGCCGAGTCGACTGTGCTCGATGTGGCGTTTGAATTGCACTCGCAAATGGGGTTGCACTGTATTGCCGGCAAGGTGAATCACAAGCTTGTGCCACTGTCTCACCGCCTCAAAAGTGGTGACCAAGTGGAGGTGCTCACATCGCAGTCACAAACACCTCAACCCGAGTGGATGAACTTCCTCGCAACTGCAAAGGCCAAAACACGATTGCGTGCAGCATTGCGCAAAGTGCAGCAGCCCATTATAGAAAAGGGTAGAGGTATCTATGAAGATTTCTTGAAACAACATGGCGTGTTGCCAGTGAATGAGGTTCTTACAAAAGTATTGGGTCATCTCAAAATCCAAAATCGCGAGGACTTGTTCTTGATGCTTGGCAACGAAGAGGTTGTGCTTGAAGAATATTTGATCAAGAGTTTCAAAAAACAGTCGCCATCGCTGTTGTCAAAGATTTTCCGCATCGGTACTAAGGAAAAGGCTCCTAAGGCCGAGGCTCCCAAGACTAAGAAACCGCCGGTTAATAAGAAAGAAACCTACATTTTGCGAAGCGACGAAACCGGAGCCAATTTCAAGGTAGATGACTGTTGCCGTCCCATACCTGGCGATGATGTGATGGGCTATGTCGACGAAAACAACGAAGTGATTGTTCACTCGCTTGACTGTCCTCGCGCCCAATCGCTTAAAGCAAGTTTTGGTCCCAATATCGTGTCAACAAAATGGGAGGTTGTTTCAGCCAAGTTCCTTGCGCATATCCACATCGAAGGGCTTGACCGAATGTGTATTCTCCAAGAATTGATTCAAATGATATCAACCAATATGGCTATAGATATTCGCAAACTCGAAATCGAGGCCGAAAAAGAGGTGTTCCACTGCGACCTCTATGTGTTGGTCGATGATAATGATGTGGTGGCCTCGCTGTGTGAAAAAGTGAAACAAATCAATGGCGTTGAGCGAGCCACTCGCATAGTATAACATTAAAAGTAAGAAAATGAAATTACCGTCAAAGAAAGCCGCGTTACGCTTTTTGCTATTCGTAGCATCGGCTGTATTGATATTCTATTCGTTCCCACGCGTTGACGAGAAGAAATATGATTATGAGGAAAACCGACCATGGCGATACTCGTTGCTTACGGCTCCGTTTGATATTCCCGTTCATCTCGACTCGGCAAGTGCGCGAATGGTGCGCGATAGCATCACGGCCAATTTTGTGCCTGTGTATAAGCAATTGACCGATGCTCAGCGACAGTCGGTTGCTATCTGTCGGGCCAAGCTCGACTCAATGACGACTCTCACTTCTGCCGAGCGCCAGCGACTGTTGTCGGCGCTCAACAAGGTGTATGCCGACGGTGTCGTCTCTCATGAAACTTATGACGAGATAAAGTCAGGCAGTTTGCCAAATGTGAGATTTGTTGATGGCAATGTGTCTCACACGCAGTCAACAAGCTCGTTCCGCTCAGAGCGAGAAGCCTATACTTATATTGACAGCATATTCCGCAATCAGTGTGCCCAGGGCGGTGTGTCGGCGGCATCTCTTGCCGAGGCGTTGACTCCAAATGTGGTGCTTGACGAGGATTTGTCGGCACGCTTGCTCGAAGATGCGTGTCAAATGGCTTTGGCTCCTATTGGCGTAGTGCAAACAGGCGAGCGCATCATTGACCGTGGCGAGCGCATCACTCCGCAGATATTCACCATTTTGCAGACCTATGAGCAGATGGTTGAGGAACGAAAAGTGGGCGGTATCGGCCACAAGATTTATCCGCTTGCAGGACAAATGCTGTTTATTCTCATATTGCTGACGGCGTTATACTTGTATTTCTACTTCTTTCGCAAAGAGATTTGGGGCAATATGAGGTCAATGGCGTTTATCACGCTGATGATTGTGGCGTTTGCGGTATTGGCGTTTGTGGCCAAGCACACATTTACTTATGGCCTTTACATAATGCCGTTTACCATCATTCCCATCATGATGCTCGTGTATTTTGACAGCCGTACGGCATTGTTCAGCCTTATCATCGAGTGTATGATCTGCTCGGGAATAGCAACCAACGCGTTCGAGTTTATATTCGTACAGTTTGTGGCAGGTGTTACTGCCATCTATTCGCTCAAAGAACTTACCCGCCGTTCGCAACTGCTTCGCACAGCATTCTTTGTGTTTTTGTCTTATGTCGTGTCTTATGTTGCCATCGAGGTCATCAGCTCGGGTGCAATAGAGGGTATCAACCCCAAGATGTTTGCCGCATTGGGCATCAACGCTGTGCTCATCTCGTTTGCATATGTGCTCATCTTTGTTTTCGAAAAAATATTTGGTTTCACATCATTGGTAACTCTTGTGGAACTGTCAGATATCAACCACCCTGTGTTGCGCGAATTGTCTGAGAAATGTCCAGGCACATTCCAACACTGCATGTCGGTGAGCAGTCTTGCATCGGAGGCGGCCGTTAGAATAGGGGCCAACTCGTTGTTGGTGCGTGCCGGAGCGTTGTATCATGATATCGGCAAGATTAAAAATCCCGCATTCTTTACCGAAAACCAATATGGCGTAAATCCCCATGACGCATTGAGCCCTGAGCAAAGTGCACGCATCGTTATCTCGCATGTTACCGATGGATTGAAACGGGCCGAGAAAGAAAACTTGCCTGCGATAATTCGCGATTTCATTGCCGAACATCATGGAGCAGGTAAGGCTAAATATTTCTACATGACTTATTGTAACGCTCACCCCGATGAAGAGGTTGATGCTGCACCGTTTACTTATCCAGGCCCTAACCCTCGCACAAAGGAGACATCGATATTGATGATGGCCGATGCTGTTGAGGCTGCTTCGCGCTCGTTGACCGACCGCTCGGCCGAGGCTATTGCGACGCTTGTGAATCGACTGATTGACGGTCAGATTGCCGACGGCTTGCACGACGACTCGCCACTCTCGTTCCACGACGTGAAAGAGATCAAAGAGTCGTTCATCTCACGTTTGCGCACCATCTATCACTCGCGCATAGCCTATCCCAAAGCTACAACCAACAAGGCTTGAATTGTAACCCGGCAACCGATTGCCGAGGATAATGTATAACAGATTTATTGTGCCGAGGTTACCCTCGACCGGTAAATCTGTTTATTTGTGCCCCTTTGTTAGTGAAATTCACCGCAATAGTTTGCTTTAACGCAAAAGAATGATTAATTTTGCCGATTATTTAGTAAACTGCACAAACTATGAATGTACTTGAACTTAGCGAACAGGAAATTGTGCGTCGAGGTAGCCTCGAAGAAATGCGCAAATTGGGAATAGATCCCTATCCCGCAGCCGAATATGAAGTAACCGGTTATACCGATGAAATAAAAGAAACATTTGCCGATGATGCTCCTCAACGCGAGGTGCGCATCGCAGGTCGCATCATGAGCCGTCGCATCATGGGTAAAGCTTCGTTTGTCGAATTGCAAGACTCTCGTGGCCGTATTCAGGTTTATATCAGCCGCGACGACCTTTGTCCCGATGAAAACAAAGACCTTTACAATGTCGTGTTCAAGAAATTGCTTGATATCGGTGACTTTGTAGGTTTTGAAGGTTATGTGTTCCGCACACAAATGGGCGAAATCACTGTTCACGCCCGCTCGCTCACAGTGTTGAGCAAATCATTGCGTCCCCTCCCCATCGTTAAAGTGAAAGACGGTGTTACTTACGACGCATTTGATGATCCCGAGTTGCGTTATCGTCGCCGTTATGTTGACCTTGTTGTTAACGATGGCATTAAAGATATCTTCATCAAGCGCACTAAAGTGTTCAACTCTATGCGCCAATACTTCAACGACCATGGTTACATGGAAGTTGAAACTCCCATCTTGCAGTCAATCCCTGGTGGTGCAGCTGCGCGTCCGTTTATCACACACCACAATGCACTCGACATCGACTTGTATCTCCGCATCGCCGATGAGCTTTATCTCAAACGTCTCATCGTAGGCGGTTTCGAAGGTGTGTATGAGTTCTCTAAAAACTTCCGCAACGAAGGTATGGACCGCACACACAACCCCGAGTTCACTTGTATGGAAATCTATGTTTCTTACAAGGACTATAACTGGATGATGGACTTCACCGAAAAGATGATTGAAAAAATCTGTCTCGATGTAAACGGCACAACCGAAGTGAAAGTGGGTGATAACATCATCAACTTCAAGGCTCCGTTCAAACGCGTGACTATGATTGACTCAATCAAGGAATTCACAGGCATCGACATCACCGGCATGAACGACGAGCAATTGCGCGAAGTGTGCAAGCAACTCGACATCGAGGTTGATGAAACAATGGGTAAAGGCAAACTTATCGATGAAATCTTTGGTGAAAAATGTGAAGGCAACTACATTCAGCCCACATTCATCATTGACTATCCCATCGAAATGTCACCCCTCACCAAGCGTCACCGCAACAACCCCGAGCTCACAGAACGTTTCGAGCTTATGGTTAACGGTAAAGAGCTTGCAAATGCTTATTCAGAGCTTAACGACCCCATTGACCAATATGAACGCTTTGTTGAACAAATGCGCTTGAGCGAAAAGGGTGATGACGAAGCGATGATTATCGACAAGGATTTTATCCGCGCTTTGGAATATGGTATGCCTCCCACATCGGGTATGGGTATCGGTATGGACCGCCTCGTAATGTTGATGACTGGTCAAACAACAATCCAAGAAGTATTGTTCTTCCCACAGATGCGTCCCGAAAAAGTGCAACGCCGCGATTCGGAGGCTGCATATACAGCTGTTGGTGTTCCCGCTGAGTGGGTTGCTCCCATGCAGAAAGCAGGTGTCGTTACTATTGAGCAGCTTGCAGCAGCATCGGCTGGCAAATTGCATCAAGACATGTGTGGCGTGAACAAAAAATATAAACTTGAGTTGAAAAATCCCACAGTTGACGAAGTGAACGCGTGGATTGAAAACGCAAAAAAATAATAATGAATTTTCCTGGAAAAATAGCAGTAATGGGAGGCGGTAGTTGGGCTACCGCTCTCGCTAAACTGTTGCTCCAAAATTGCGAAAGCATAATGTGGTACATGCGCCGCGACGACCGCATCGCCGACTTCCAGCGCTTGCATCACAACCCGACTTACTTGTCAGATGTAGAGTTTGATACCGACCGCATTGAGTTTTCGTCAGACATTAACTACATCTGCGAGAAGGCCGACACTCTTCTCATGGTGATGCCATCGCCCTACTTCAAGCAGCACCTTGCCAAACTCAATGTCGATATCAGCAACAAATATATTGTGTCGGCAGTGAAAGGCATTGTGCCCGATGAAAACGAGATTATCTCGGATTATATGGTCAACTATTATGGCGTTGACCAACGCCACATGCTTGTGGTGAGCGGACCTTGCCATGCCGAGGAAGTGGCTCTCGGCCGTTTGTCATACCTGACTGTAGGTTGCAGCGACTTGGCTCATGCACAAGCGTTTGCCGACTGTCTCTCGGGTAAAGCAATGAAGACAATCGTGTCGACCGATGTTGTCGGCATCGAATATGCCGCTGTGCTCAAAAATGTCTATGCCATCGCGGCGGGCATTGTCCACGGCCTCAAAAACGGCGATAACTTCATGGCGATGCTTGCTTCAAACGCAGTTCGTGAGATGGAGCGATTTGTTAATGCTGTCGATTCGCGCGACCGTCACATCTGTGACTCGGTTTATCTGGGTGACTTGCTTGTCACATCTTACTCTCGATTTAGCCGCAACCACAATTTCGGCTCAATGATAGGCCGCGGATTGAGCGTTAAGGCTGCAAAGATGGAAATGGAGCAAATTGCCGAAGGTTACTTTGGCACAAAGTGCATTCACGAAATAAATTCAAGCCGTTATCAAGTGGATATGCCCATCCTTGACGGCGTTTATGATATATTATATAATAATGTGTCGGCTGTAAAAGCTATTAGAACAATGTCTGACACATTCCGTTAAACCAATGATTTACTTAAACTGTTTAAAAAATGAAAACAATTAAAATAGACATCAAGAATGTGCTGGGAACAGTTTCTCAGGCCGATATTCAAGCCCTTGACCAACAGTCGGCTTCAGGTCTCGAAAAGTTGCACAACGGCACAGGTGAGGGAAACGATTTCTTGGGTTGGCTCGATTTGCCCACTCGCACTCCCGCATCGCTCATTGACGATATCAATGCAGTTGCTGCCGACTTGCGCGCAAACTGCGAGGTGGTAGTTGCTATCGGCATCGGTGGTAGTTATCTCGGTGCAAAGGCTGTGATCGAAGCTCTCGGCAACTCGTTTGCCGCTTATCGTGGCGATGCTCCCCAAGTGCTTTTCGCCGGCCAAAACATCGGTGAAGACTATCTCTATGAATTGATGGATTATCTCAAAGGTAAGAAGTTTGGTATCGTGGTGATCTCAAAATCGGGAACAACCACCGAGCCTGCCATCGCATTCCGTTTGCTCAAAGAGCAACTCGAATCACAACTTGGCAAAGCCGAAGCTTCTCGCCGCATAGTTGCCATTACCGACGCTGCTCGTGGCGCATTGCGTCAACTCGCTACCGAAGAAGGTTACAAGACATTTGTCATTGACGACAATGTGGGTGGTCGCTTCTCGGTGTTGAGCCCTGTAGGCTTGTTGCCCATCGCTATCGCCGGATATGACATCAACGCCTTGATGAAAGGTGCTATTGACATGGAAAAAGCAACAGCTGACCATGCCGATGACAACATCGCAGAGGTGTATGCCAAAACACGCAACGCATTGTATCAAGCTGGCAAGAAAATCGAAATCCTTGTTAACTATAACCCCAAACTTCACTATTTTGCTGAGTGGTGGAAACAACTCTATGGCGAAAGTGAAGGCAAAGACAAGAAAGGTATCTTTCCCGCGGCAGTTGACAACTCTACCGACCTCCACTCAATGGGTCAATGGATTCAAGATGGCGAACGCACTATCTTCGAGACAGTGCTTTCGGTAGAAGAACAGCAACATACAGTGGTGATTCCCGCCGATGAAGCAAACCTCGATGGCTTGAACTATATCGCTGGCAAGCGCGTTGACGAAGTGAATAAGATGGCCGAACTCGGAACACTTATCGCACACGTTGACGGAGGAGTGCCCAATATGCGCATCACTATTCCCGCCCTCAAAGAGGAATATCTCGGTCAGTTGATCTACTTCTTTGAAAAGGCGTGTGGTATCAGCGGCTATATCCTTGGCGTAAACCCCTTCAATCAACCCGGTGTTGAGGACTACAAGCGAAACATGTTTGCCCTCCTTGAAAAACCAGGCTACGAAAAAGAGACTGAAGCAATAAAAGCAAAAATCGCAGAATAATCAATAAACGATAATGCTACCAAAAGCGAGGGTCTCATCTGAAGACTCTCGCTTTTTTTGATGGAAGCTGGGAATATTGGGCGGCAGTATGCGAAATTTGGGCTTGAATAAGGTGAAAATGTTAAAAGAATGTTAAAAATGAAATATTTTTCATGATTGTTTTGTCGGGTTGGGATAAATTTGTAACTTTGTAAGCAGATTGCCGAAGGGTGCTCTATTTTAATTGGGTGGCCCCAGGCAGATAAAATTAGTAATAAATAATAAAACGAAATACAAAAAAAGAAACACATAGCAAACACACCCCATCAAGCCTATGGCTCACTAATTAACCCAAAGTCTAACTTTCATAAAAAATTACCGTCAAAAAAACAAATTCTCTCCCATTCCGCACTATGCACTTTTCTAACTAACATCATGTTTCACTAAAAAAATTAACTCTTCTCCAAACAACTTAAAATCATAATTCAAAAACCCAGTTAGTACTAAAATTTAAACACTTATCAATCAGCTATGAACTTGTCAATGAATATATTATCGAATTGCCGACGACGGCTTAGGTGCTGAAGCGAGGATTATTCTATCGGAGCTGATGCATTGCGTATAGGCGCGAATGTACATTGACAACGTTAGCACATGGAAGTGGTGTGCACCTATGACACCACATTTCACCCTCTTGAAAGTTTGAATTGACCCCTGCCGGTGGTGACAGCGTTGGCAGATTCCTTCCTGTGTCAGACCTTTTGTAGGTCGGGCAATTACGCGAAAAATTGTATAACCCTTAGGCTTTTATCAATTTACTAACTTTAAAAATTTTTTGAATTATGAATAAGAAATTTTCTACTTCAGCAACAGTGTTTAACCATCTTCGTGACCTCAGCGCTAAAAAACAAGAGGTGAGTCCCGCCGAATTGCTCGCCGTGTGCAAGCAACTCGAAAAAGCCCTCGAGGCCGACGGTAAACTTCGCACCTTTACTTGGCGCAAATGTGAGGTGGCAACCAATATGGACAAAAAGGCATGGCGTGCGGCGGCACGCGATATAGAGACAGCGGTCTCGGCGCAAGTGAATCCCGCGGTTGCGGAGGTTGACACTCGTCTTATCGCATAAATAGCGATCGACGACATAATCGCGGCGACCCGTCGCGGCAAATCGGTTCCAACCTAACACACTGGTACCCTGCCGCGATGGCTAAAATAAACACGACACACAACACACTCTAGGTCGATGCGATTACCTGATCTTAGTCTAAAACCTTTATCTAT
>JAFPCM010000177.1 GCA_017390185.1 Muribaculaceae bacterium | reverse complement strand
GGTTCGAGTCCTGTTCTGGGCACAATCACATGGGGAGAATGATAGAATTCTCCCTTTTTTTGTCACTATACCTAAAAACAAAATACTATGAGCATTTGTGTTAAAATCAAAACGGAGAAAAGATTTGAATGGGATCATGTTTTTGAAGCGATATCTGCTGAAGGATATGATGTTGTAGCCTCAAAAACAACCCCCGAGTGTGCTTTTGCCAGCGTTTTTAATGAGTCGTTGACCGGTGTCAAAATTGCGGTTTATAACGACGGATACGAAGTGTCGGTTCAGGAATTGACTGTTTTCTCCGATTACAACTTTTTTGTTGATGTCATAAAAGTATTGGGAAAATTGTCGGGTGGAGAATTGTTGCACGCCGATGGTGTGACCAAGGTTAATTGTGAGACCGACTTTGATGACACATATTTTGCGCGCAAACAAATGTCCGAATTTGAGTCGGTTTTGTCAACAGTGAAGCGTACTGGTCGCATTGTCATGCTGGAAGGCGCACTTATCCCTGTTCATATAGGTCCTTGGTTGCTTGAAAAAAATAGCTTGTTGCGAGTCCAAAACTATACCGATGACGATGTTGAGGGAATGCTCAGTTCGTTAAGTTGGGATTATTGGGAACTGATTGACAAGAAGCATGCGAGTCAGCAGATTTTGCGAAGTAACGATGGTGAGAGCACGGTGTGTGTTGCACTGATAGAACTTGTCGACGGTAAGGTTGTGCCTTTTGATTATGTGGGAGCATGCGACTTTGTTGCTGTGCACGACCACGATACGGGCGATTATTATGCAACGCCAATACAATGGTTTGACCTTGTTGTATGTCCAGAGCAATTTGATCGTGTTGACGATAAATATTATAAACTGACACGAGAGATGACCCCGGAAGATTTTGAAAACGTCAAGAATGCGGTCGCATATAAGGGCGTTGACGATTTCTTCGGGACGATGCCATATCCCGGGCGAGGAAATAGCGATAACCGCAAGACCTATGTGTTGATGTGGAATCCCGCCATATCGAGCAAAAAACTTATTGAACACAACTACGAGGTGCAGAAGATGCTTCTTGTAGATTTTAATTGGAGTGTGCGTGAATATGAGGATCTTTGCGTTGGCGACCGCTTTGTGATGGTGAGATGTGGCGGCGGCAACACTGGCGCTGTTATGAGTGGGGTGTTTAACTCTTATCCTTATTCAATGTCGGACTGGAGTGGCAAAGGTCGTGTGGTGTATTATGCCGACATGAAGCCCAATTTTGCCCTTAACCCCGAAACTGCCCCAATGTTGACTACTGAGCAATTGCAAAAGGCAATACCATCATTTGATTGGACCGGAGGCGCGTCAGGCCGATTGCTTACCGATGAAGAGGCTGCCGCATTTGAAAAATTGTGGGCCGAGTATCTCGCAAGCATGGCCGAAAAGGCCGATGGCGTGAATGTCAATATGATATTTGAAGATTCGGCAATATAAATTAAAGGAATTGCAGTAGTTTCAGAGTAATAAAAATAGCAAAAGCGGCACCCATGAATGCCGCTTTTGCTATTTGTGTGGGTTTATTCATTGTCTTTGCGATTGATAAAGATGGTGGCTTCGATGCGCTGTTCGGGGTGTGCTTCAAGGTTGATGGCGCTGACTCTGATGTCAAACATTTCGCTCCAGCCCATGTCTAGAAAAGATGCAAGGTCTTCGTTCATGTCGCGTGG
>JAFPCM010000176.1 GCA_017390185.1 Muribaculaceae bacterium | reverse complement strand
GAAGAAGATGCATCCATCGCCATAGAGCACAACCCTTTCATAACCGATGCCTATGAGGTGCGTGGCGTTGCCCGACAAAATCTAGGCCGATACAAAGATGCTATTTCCGACTATGAAAAAGCCTTGTCTATGCTCCCCGAAAATCGTGGCATTATGTTTAACAAAGCCCTTGCTCAAGAAGAGATCAAAGACTATGACAATGCCGAAAAAAGCTTTGACGAACTGCTGCAAGCCCACCCGGGATTTGACAACGGTTATATCGGTCGCGCACAATTGCGATTGGCAAAAGGCGACACCATCAACGCCATATCAGACATTGATAAAGCGATTGACCTAAACAAAAACGCAACTAATGCATATGTTTTGCGCGCCGACATCGCTATCAAAACTGAAAAGAATTATCAACAGGCTCTCGACGACATGAACGAGGCTATAAAACTGCAGCCACACTATGCCGGATTTTTCATAAACCGTGCATTTTTACGCTACCGACTCGACGACTATTTCGGTGCGATGGCCGATTATGACTATGCCATCCAGCTCGACCCATTCAACGAAGTAGCACTCTTTAACCGAGGATTGCTTCGTGCCGAAGTTCACGACAACAACAAGGCAATCGAAGACTTCAGCAAAGTGCTGTCACTCAACAGCAACGACCACCGTGCGCTTTATAATCGCGCAATGCTTTACCGCGATATACACGACTACAAAAATGCGCTTGCCGACATCAACCAAGTGATTGAAGCCTACCCCACTTTTGCCGGAGCCTACTTCTTGCGCTATGAAATCAATCGTGAAAGCGGAAACCTGTCTCGTGCCGAAAAAGACTACAACAAATCAATGGCTCTTGCCAAGAGTTCAAAGGCATCAAGCGAAGACAACGCTACCGTAAATTCGGCAAACGAGAGCGAACCGCAAGAGGTTGTTGCCAATCGTTTCACATCATTGCTGACCATTGATAACGAGACCGACATACACGAAGAATTCCAAAACAAAAGCATACGCGGCAAAGTACAAGACCGCAACATAAACATTGAAGCCGAGCCGTTGTTTGCCCTCTCGTTTTATTCATCTCCCACCGAGTTGAAAGAGAACACCTACTACCTCAAAGAAATTGACGAGGTAAATAACACCCGCATGTTGCGCTTCCTAATCATGCTCACAAACAAAGAGATGCATATCAATGACGAAGAAGCCATTAAGCGACACTTCGAATCAATCGAGTACTACAACTCATACATTGCAACACATCAACCACGAGCCATCGACTATTTTGGCCGCGCAATGGACTTCTTCACTATCCACAACTACCGTTCGGCAATGGCCGACCTCAACCGTGCCATCGAACTTATGCCCGACTTCACTCTAGCCTATTTCCTCAGAGCGATAACACGCCTCAAAAACTTTGAAATAGAGCAGTTGCAAGGCGACGAAAACGGCAACACAACAGCCATGACCGCACAACTTAACGCACAAAAGGCCAAGGTGGTATACAACGACATTATCAACGATATCGACCGGGTTATAAAGCTATCGCCTCAAATGGCCGTTGCCCACTACAACAAAGGCTGCATTCTCATCGCCATGCAAGACTACACATCGGCCATCAGCGCATTTACCAATGCCATCAACCTCAAACCCGACATGGGCGAAGCCTATTACAACCGCGGATTTGTATATCTCAAACTCGGCAATAAAGATGCAGGCATTGCCGACCTCAGTAAGGCTGGCGAATTGGGCATTATCCCGTCGTACAATCTGCTCAAACGCATGACAAAATAACCGCCTCATTTACATATTATGTGTGATATGGCAATCGGCATTGATTTATTTCGATATTTTAGGGAGTGATTTGTAACCATAAGAGATAATTTTATTATCTTTGGGGTTTAGAAAAACAAATTAACAACATAATACCATTATGCTAACACCTCAAGACTTAAAAACCCTCGAAGAGAAAGGTATTTCTCAAGAAGAACTTAATGCACAAATCGACCGTTTCAAAACCGGCTTCCCCTATCTCAAGCTCGCAGGCTCGGCCACTATCGGCTCTGGCATTATTCGCCTCACTGCCGATGAACAAAATCAAGTGGTTGACCGTTGGCAAAAATATCTTGCCGATGGTGGTAAGGTGTGCAAATTTGTTCCCGCTTCAGGAGCTGCTTCACGCATGTTCAAGGCTTTGTTCTCATTTGTTGACGGCAAAGACGATGTTCCCGCTGAAGGCTCAGATGTTGCCGAACTCATTGAAAATATTCACAACCTCGCATTCTATGGCGAACTTGACGACCTTTGCCGCGAAATTTACAATAAGAGTGTTGACGAGCTCATTGACGAGCATCGCTATAAAGATGTAATCAACACCATCATCAGCGAAAAAGGCATGAACTATGGCAATCTCCCCAAAGGATTGCTCTCATTCCATAAATATGATGACGCCACTCGCACTCCAGTTGAAGAACAACTTGTTGAAGGAGCCCAAACTGCAGCTCAACTTAATGGCGAAGTTAATCTCCACTTCACTGTTTCGACCAACCACCGCGAATTGTTCAAGAAAAAACTTGAAGCCGTTGTTCCCGACTGCGAACAACGCATGGGCGTCAAATTCAACATCTCAATGTCGGAACAAAAACCTTCAACCGACACTGTTGCCGTTAACCCCGACAATACTTTATTCAAAGAAAACGACAGCCTTGTGTTCCGCCCCGGTGGCCACGGTGCTCTAATCGAAAACCTCAATGACATCGATGCCGATGTTGTATTCATCAAAAACATCGACAATGTCGTTCCCGATTCTCGCCGAGGCGCAACCTGCCAATACAAACAGGTTATTGCCGGATACCTCATTCATGCCCACGACATGATCGAAAAATTCTTGCGCAAAATCGAAAGCAACAATTACGACATGGAAGATTTGCGCGACATGATTGCTTTCTTGCACCAAGTGCTCAATATTCGTGACGCAAAAATGAAATCGCTTGACGATTCTGAACTCGTGCTCTATATCAAAGAGAAACTCAATCGTCCCTTGCGCGTATGTGGTATGGTGAAAAACGAAGGCGAACCTGGCGGCGGTCCATACATTGCTTACAACCAAGACGGCTCATCATCGCCCCAAATCCTTGAAAGCCATCAGATTGACCCCGCAAACGAAGAATACAAAGCAATGGTGGCTCAAGCAACTCACTTCAACCCTGTTGACTTGGTTTGCTACATCAAGGATATTAACGGCGACAAATTCAACTTGCCCGAATATGTTGACGCCAACACCGGCTTCATTTCGTCTAAATCACTTCATGGCAAAGAGTTGCGCGCACTTGAATTGCCCGGACTTTGGAATGGCGCTATGAGCAACTGGAACACTATCTTCATCGAAGTCCCCATCGAAACTTTCAACCCCGTGAAGACTGTCAACGACTTGTTGCGCGACGCTCATCAACAATAATCAGAATAGACAAATCATCGCATAAAAAAACCGGAGCTGCTGTTGCAACTCCGGTTTTTTATTATAAGCGGGTGATATTATTTCTTTTTGGGACACTGCTTTTGGCAGTCAGCAGCCTTCTTGCAATCGGCCTTTTTGCAATCAGCTTTTTGGGGGCAACGGTCACCTTTGGGGCCTTTAAAACCTTTTTTCATACAAGGTTTGGGACCTTTCATCATATCGTGACGAGGTTGTTTTGCCATGTTTTCGAGGAACTGAACATATTGTTCGGGAGTCAAAACCGACTTAACATCTGCAAGGAATTTTTCTTTTCCAGCGCGAGCAATTGAGTCACATGCTTGACGATGACGGCGTTGTTCTTG
>JAFPCM010000023.1 GCA_017390185.1 Muribaculaceae bacterium | reverse complement strand
CGGGCGGCTTTGATATAGTCGTCGAGAGTGATTTTCTTTTGTGATTTTTGTTTTGAACGGGGTGTTTTCATATCAAATTGTGTGTTAGTTGTGTGTATGTTAAAAGCATCAAATTTTATGCCGTTGTTTATGTGGTGGCTAATGGTTATTATCGGCAGAATTTGATTAACTTTGCAAAGATAATGAATTTTTCATGAAAAGAGTGAGTTTGATAACAATCGTTGCGGCGTTGATGCTGCTTGTGTCATGTCAATCACATGGCAAACAAGATGTTGTGCTTGAGGGTGGCGACACTCTCACGGTGCAGTCACAGTTGCTTACGCTCACTCGTTTTGACGACTATGTGGTGGCCGATGTAAACGACCCGTGGAACGAAGGCCGATTGTTGAGTCGATATGTGCTTGTTGGCGATAGTTGCGACTCGGAATTGCCCGATGGGGTTGTGGTGAAAGTGCCTTTGTGTTCTTCGTTGGTATATTCGTCGGTGCATGCCGGTGTGATTAATGAACTGGGCTGCGTTGATGCGGTAACTGCCGTGTGTGATGCTCAATATTACTCGATGCCGATCATTGTTGACAGATTGACCAACGGTTTGGTGGTTGATGCCGGCTCGTCAATGTCGCCCGATGTAGAGAAAATCATATCACACAATCCGGCAGCCATTCTTTGTTCCCCGTTTCAAAATGCGGGCCATGGTGCTATAGAACGCTTGGGTATTCCCGTTATAGAGTGTGCCGACTATATGGAGGCAACGCCGTTGGGACGTGCGGAGTGGGTTAAGTTTATGGGCTTGCTCTATGGTCAATATAATAAGGCTGACTCAATCTATAGCGCTGTTACGATGGCTTATGACAGCCTCAAAAACATGGCGGCAAATGTGCATGAACGCCCAACGGTAATCAGCGAAATGGTAACCGATGGTGTGTGGTTTATGCCTGGTGGCGGCAGTTATATGGCACGCGTGTTTGCCGATGCAGGGGCTGACTATGTGTGGGCCGACGACAACTCAACAGGCTCGCTTCAATTAGATTTTGCAACAGTATATGATCGTGCCCGCGATGCCGATTTTTGGCTGATAAAAACCTTTGGCCGCGACTTGACTTTGGCACAATTAGAGTCGGACTATGCCTTACATGCACGTATGAAGGCATTTGCTAGTGGCGGCGTTTATTCTAGCAACACTGGCGCAACTTCTTTGTTTGAAGATTTTCCCTTTCACCCCGAGATGTTGTTGAGGGAATATGTAAAGATATTTCATGGCAATTTGTTGCCCGATTATGAACTCAAGTACTATAAATCGGTAAAATGAACAGCAATCACTCATCGGTAACTTCGCCTCGCCGTTATCACATTGTCATGTGGTCGATGGCGGTTGTTATGGTCGTGCTGTTTATCGCATGCTTGGTATTTGGCTCGGTTGACATTCCGTTGAGCGATGTGTTTGGCTCGCTTACAGGCGGAGAGGTGTCGCGCGCCACATCGCGAGTGATAGTGCTTGAAACGCGTTTGCCCATGGCATGCACGG
>JAFPCM010000175.1 GCA_017390185.1 Muribaculaceae bacterium | reverse complement strand
GTTCATCCTGAGCCAGGATCAAACTCTTCGTTGTTTATATCATTTTTTTATCTTTTCAGATTTTTTATTGAACAACCTTGTTGTGTCCTCGCTCCGATTGTGCTGTAGAATTGACTAGAGTTTTAATTGCTCTTGTACTACTTCGTCTCTATTGTAAATCTTTCAATGTTCGTTGGCTTTCCGCGATTTCTCGCTCGCTCATTTTTCTTGAGCGGAAAGTTCTGCAAAGTTACAACCAATTTTTGAACTGACAAAATTTTTGTCGATTTTTTTCAAAATTTTTCGCTTCACATTCGCTTGCCGGCCTCTGCCAGACGCTCCCTTTCCGAAAGCGAGTGCAAAGGTAGAAACTTTATTTTTATCCACCAAATATTTTGCAAACTTTTTTCAGGTGATTTTAATATCAATTTCGCTATATTGCTGAGTATAGGTACATTATCCCGAAAAATATTTTTCATCAATTATATGCAATTTAGGCGCATGTCTATGAAAGCTCCCTTATTTTTGTATATCCGGCCTTTTTTTAGTACTTTCGCACATTATTATATATTCAGCAAAAAACTTTTGATTTATGAGATTTTTATTGACAGCAATTTTGGTTGGAGCTTCTTTTCTTTTTGCCAATGCAGCAGGATTGGACAAGGTGAGATTCCACAACATGGAGACAGACACGGCCAAAATAACCGAAATACTGATAAAAGCCGAGCACCTAAAAGATGCCGACCCGTGCACCCGAGCTGAATTTATCGCAAAACAATTCCTCGGTCTGCCCTATGTTGCCAGCACCCTGGAAGGCGAAACCGAAATGGTGACAGTAAATGTCGACGAGCTTGACTGCACTACTTATGTCGAAACGGTGCTAGCCATGGCATTCACTATTGGCGAAGGACGCACATCGTGGCGCGATTTTGTCTACAATCTCGAACGTATGCGCTATCGCGGCGGTGAACTTAACGGCTACAGCTCGCGATTGCACTATATCAGCGACTGGATTGTCGACAACACCCACCGCGGGAATTTCCACGAGGCGACAAACCGATTTGAATATTACAACTACCAAATCAAGTCGATCAGATTCATGACGGCCAATCGCGATAAATACACAGCGCTTGCCGATTCGGCGACATATGAGGAGATGAAAAATGTGGAAATCGGCTATCGCAACCACCGTTTCCCATACATCAAGAAGATTGACCTCTCGCGCAAGGACATAAAACGATCGTTCAAGGCCGGCGATGTTGTTGCGCTGACCACTCGCACCGACTTGCTCGACGTGGCACATTTGGGTTTTATCACTTTTGTCGACGGCGAGCCCCACTTAATGCATGCTTCTCTCAGGGCTATGGAGGTTATTATCGACAAGCTGCCGCTTTATGAATACATGGCAAAAAGCCGAAATCTCACCGGATTGAGAGTCATTCGTCTGAACGAATAATCGCCTGCTCACACACATATTATATAATATAGAAAAATCGCTGGCTACTCGCCGGCGATTTTTTTGTGACACCTCCCCTACTCTTTTCATTACGAAACCGTAGAGCTCGTTCGCTCAACAAGTCCCGGTTCCGAATACATCTGCGCAATAACCGGTCGCACTAATCGGCATTGACATGGAATGCATGCTACAACGGAAGCACTATCCCAGAAAAAAACAAACCCGCAACGCGAATGCATTGCGGGTTGTTTCATATTGTATGGTCAGCTAATTATGCTTGGGGCATTTTAGTGAGTTTACCATAACCATAAGCTGCGTTTTCGCCAAGTTCTTCCTGGATGCGGAGGAGTTGGTTGTACTTAGCCATACGGTCAGAACGGCTTGCAGAACCAGTCTTGATTTGACCAGCGTTAGTTGCTACAGCGATGTCAGCGATAGTAGCATCTTCTGTTTCACCTGAACGGTGAGAGATTACTGCAGTGTAGCCATTGCGTTGTGCGAGTTCAACTGCACGGAGAGTTTCAGTGAGTGAACCGATTTGGTTAACTTTAACGAGGATTGAGTTAGCGCAACCTGTTTCGATACCTTTCTTGAGGTATTTAACGTTAGTTACGAACAAGTCGTCACCCACCAATTGGCAACGATCGCCGATGAGGTCAGTGAGGATTTTCCAACCTTCCCAGTCGTTTTCAGCCATACCGTCTTCGATAGAGTCGATGGGATAGTTTTCAACGAGTTTCTTGAGATATTCAGCTTGTTCTTTAGAAGAAAGTTTAGCACCTTTTTCGCCTTCTTTCCAAGTATAGTCATAAACGCCTTCTTTGAAGAATTCAGAAGAAGCGCAGTCGAGACCGATAGTGATGTCTTTACCAGGAGTGTAACCAGCGAGTTCGATAGCTTTCATGATTACGTTGAGAGCGTCTTCAGTACCGTCGAGAGCGGGAGCGAAACCACCTTCGTCACCTACTGCAGTAGAGAGGTTGCGGTCGTGGAGAACTTTTTTGAGGTTGTGGAAAACTTCAGTACCCATGCGAATACCTTCTTTGAAGCAGCAAGCACCGATGGGACGAATCATGAATTCTTGGAATGCGATGGGAGCGTCAGAGTGAGCACCACCGTTGATGATGTTCATCATGGGAACGGGAAGAGCATATGCGTTGCAACCACCGATATATTTATAAAGGGGAAGGTCGAGATAGTCAGCAGCAGCTTTAGCAACAGCGAGAGAAACGCCGAGGATTGCGTTAGCACCGAGGTTTGATTTTGTTTCAGTACCGTCAAGAGCAATCATAGCTTCGTCAATGCTGATTTGATCGAGAGCGTTCATACCAACGAGAGCTTCAGCGATGGGGCCGTTTACGTTAGCAACAGCTTTAGCCACACCTTTACCCATGTAGCGGCTCTTATCGCCGTCACGGAGTTCGAGAGCTTCGTTAACACCTGTTGAAGCACCAGAAGGAACAGAAGCGCGACCGCGTGCACCTGATTCCAAGATTACGTCAACTTCCACTGTGGGATTACCGCGTGAGTCGAGGACTTCACGACCAATGATTTTTTCAATTTTCATAATAGTCTTTACCTTAAAATCTTAGTAAATATTGTTGTAAAAAATTATTTTCGCTAATTCAGCACACAAAGATACAAAAAATAGTGTAATTATCGTAATGCAACAGTCACATTTTGCATAAAAAAGCACAATCGGCCGCACAAAGTGCGACCGATTGATATTGAGCGATTAAATTATGTTCTGCGAACGATAAATTATTCAGCTGCTGCTTCAGCCACGGGAGCTTCAACTTCGGCAGTTTCAGCTTTGGGAGTGGCTTTGCGTGAACGGCGAGTGCGAGTTGCTTTCTTAGCGCCTTTTTCTTTGAGCATGTTTTCGTTGTAGTCAACGAGCTCAATGAAACACATCTTAGCGTTGTCACCAAGACGGTTGCCGGTTTTAAGAATGCGAGTGTAACCGCCATTGCGTTCAGCGATTTTTTGTGCTACTTCGCGGAAGAGTTCAGTAACAGCCTCTTTGTTTTGGAGGTAGCTGAACACAACACGACGATTGTGCATTGAATCTTCCTTAGCGCGGTTGATGATGGGCTCAGCATACACGCGAAGTGCTTTTGCCTTAGCAAGTGTAGTGAAGATGCGCTTGCGAAGGATGAGCGAGATGGTCATGTTGGCCAACATCGCGTCGCGGTGGGCCTTCTTGCGACCAAGGTGGTTGAATTTTTTATTATGTCTCATCGTTTATTACTCTTTATCAAGTTTATATTTACTTATGTCCATACCGAACGAAAGGTTCAGGCTTGCGAGAAGGTCATCAAGTTCGGTGAGTGATTTCTTACCAAAATTGCGGAACTTCAAGAGATCGGTCTTGTTGAACACGACCAATTCACCAAGAGTTTCAACTTCGGCGCTCTTCAAGCAGTTGAGAGCACGCACCGAGAGGTCCATATCAACGAGTTTTTGTTTGAGGATTTGGCGCATGTGAAGCACTTCTTCGTCAAATTCTTCGTTGCCATCAGTTTCAGCTGTTTCGAGAGTGATTTTTTCGTCAGAGAAGAGCATGAAGTGATGGATGAGGATTTTAGCGGCTTCTTTCAATGCATCTTTGGGATGAATTGAACCGTTTGTTGTGATCTCGATGAGAAGTTTCTCGTAGTCGGTCTTCTGATCTACGCGGTGGTTTTCAACCGAATATTTCACATTCTTGATGGGTGTGTAGATTGAGTCGATAGCCAAGATGTTGATGTCGTCAACGGGGACAACATTTTCTTCGGCGGGAACCCAACCACGACCTTTGTTGATGGTGATTTCGAGT
Organism: Muribaculaceae bacterium; assembly: GCA_017390185.1. Lineage (GTDB taxonomy): Bacteria > Bacteroidota > Bacteroidia > Bacteroidales > Muribaculaceae > RGIG4079. The sequence continues at coordinate 26,815 of JAFPCM010000175.1, read as the reverse complement.
TGGAAACTTGCAGCGGGATCCAAGTGACAGATAACCAATTCGGGGTTGAGGACTTCAAAGCCAGACAATACTTTGCCCAAGTCGCCAGCAGTGAACACTTCAGTGCCAGACACTGAAACTGCAGCTTTTTCAAAGTCGGTGTCTTCAACGATTTGTTTGAGGTCAACTTTCTTGAGGTTAAGAATGATGTTAGTTACATCTTCTTTAACGCCAGGGATAGTGTCAAACTCGTGTTTAACGCCATCGATGCGGATTGAAGCGATTGCATAACCTTCCAATGAAGAAAGGAGAATGCGACGAAGAGCGTTACCTACGGTTGTACCATAACCGGGTTCCAAGGGTTTGAACTCAAAGCGACCGAAGAAGTTATCGGCTTCAAGCATGAGCACTTTGTCGGGTTTTTGAAAATCTAAAATTGCCATGGATCTCAAATTTTATTATTTAGAATACAACTCGACGATCAACTGTTCCTTGATATTTTCGGGGATATCTTCACGAGCGGGAACGTGGAGCAATTTACCAGCTTTAGCTGATTCGTCCCATTCGAGCCAGGGATATTTGCTGTGGTTGAAGCCAGCGAGAGCATCAGCAATCACTTCGAGTGATTTAGATTTTTCGCGAACACCAACTACATCACCAGGCTTAACGCTGTAAGAAGCGATGTTGAGAACAGCACCGTTAACAACGATGTGACGGTGGAGAACCAATTGACGAGCAGCGGCACGAGTGGGAGCGATACCGAGACGGTAAACTACGTTATCGAGACGTTGTTCGAGCAATTGAAGGAGCACTTCACCCTTAACACCCTTTGTGCGAGAAGCTTTTTCAAAGAGGTTGCGGAATTGTTTTTCGAGCACGCCATAGGTGTATTTAGCTTTTTGCTTTTCACGCAATTGAACACCATATTCAGAAGTTTTTCTTCTTTTGTTGGCGCCGTGCTGACCCGGGGGGTAATTTCTTTTAGCCAAAACTTTATCTTCGCCGAAGATAGGTTCGCCAAATTTACGAGCAATTTTGGATTTAGGTCCTGTATATCTTGCCATTTTAATGTTTCTTGTTTTGCGAGATTTTACTATTTAATCTGTGCAGCCGCGACCATAGAGAGGTGATAAAATTATGGTCTTTCACATCAAAAACAGGGTTAATCTCAAAGTTAAATAAATAGTGATGTCACAAAAGAGAATTACAGTTTATTATACTCTTCTTCTCTTGGGAGGACGGCAACCGTTGTGGGGAAGTGGAGTAACGTCAATGATTTCAGTTACTTCGATACCTGCGCCATGAACTGTGCGGATTGCTGATTCACGACCGTTACCGGGACCCTTAACATATGCTTTCACTTTACGGAGGCCGAGGTCAAATGCAACCTTAGCGCAATCCTGTGCTGCCATTTGAGCTGCGTAGGGAGTGTTCTTTTTAGAACCGCGGAAGCCCATTTTACCAGCGCTTGACCAAGAGATAACTTGGCCTTCGCTATTAGCTAAGCACACAATAATGTTGTTGAAAGATGAGTGAACGTGAAGTTGGCCAGCGGCATCAACTTTAACATTTCTCTTCTTAGCTGCGACTGTCTTTTTTGCCATAAGTTCTTATTATTTAGTAGCTTTCTTTTTGTTTGCAACTGTTTTCTTGCGACCCTTGCGAGTGCGAGCATTGTTTTTAGTGCTCTGACCACGAACGGGAAGACCGATACGGTGACGGATACCACGATAGCAACCGATGTCCATCAAACGTTTGATGTTCAATTGGATTTCGCTGCGGAGGTCACCTTCCACTTTGTAGTTTGCGCCGATTACTTCACGCACTTTAGCTGCTTGATCATCGGTCCAGTCTTTAACTTTGATGTTTTTATCTACGCCGGCTTTTTCGAGGATAGTAGTGGCTGCACTACGACCGATGCCGAAGATATAAGTCAAGGCGATTTCACCTCTTTTATTTTGGGGGAGGTCAACTCCCACGATTCTTACTGCCATAATTTTTCTGACTGATTATTTTTGCAAAAATAACAAAAAATTATCCTTGACGTTGTTTATACTTAGGGTTCTTTTTATTAATCACATAGAGACGTCCTTTGCGACGTACAATTTTGCTGTCTGGAGTGCGCTTCTTAACTGAGGCTCTAACTTTCATATCTATTTACTTTTTTATTATTATTTATATCTAAATGCAATACGTCCCTTAGAGAGATCGTAGGGAGACATCTCGACGCGTACTTTATCGCCGGGAAGAATTTTTATATAATGCATACGCATTTTGCCTGAAATGTGGGCAGTGATTTCATGCCCGTTTTCCAGTTCTACACGGAACATTGCGTTGGATAATGCCTCTACGATGACTCCGTCTTGTTCGATTGCTGCTTGTTTTGCCATAGATAATCTTAAATAAATCTATCACCAAGTACCTCTTGGATGTAGTCAAATGTTGTTAATATTTCAGCTTTGCCGTCAACCATTGCCACTGTGTGTTCATAGTGTGCCGAGGGTTTGCCGTCCTTGGTTGAGCAAGTCCAGCCGTCGGCTGCTATTTTCACGTTGCGGCTACCGAGGTTGATCATCGGTTCAATTGCAAGACACATGCCGTTTTTGATAACGGGGCCGATGCCGCGGCGACCATAGTTGGGCACCTGGGGATCTTCGTGCATCTTTTTGCCGATTCCGTGTCCACACATTTCGCGCACCACGCTATAACCGCGGGCTTCGCAATAGGTCTGTACGGCGTTGGCAATATCGCCGATGCGTTTTCCTTCTACGCAAGCTTCGATACCTTTATAGAGCGATTCCTTTGTGGTTTTGCACAATGCCATGACTTTGGGGTCAATTTCGCCGACTGCAAATGTGTAACATGTGTCGCCGTGAAATCCGTTGAGCTCTACCACGCAGTCGGTGCCGATAATGTCACCTTCGCGCAATGTGTAGTTTGAGGGAAAACCGTGAACTACTACTTCGTTGACTTCAATGCAAAGAGTTCCGGGGAAACCGCCATAACCCAAACAGGCGGGACGGCCGCCATTGTCCTGGATAAACTCGCGGGCAATGGTGTCGAGCTTGTGAGTTGTCACTCCCGGAGCCACCCACTTGGCCACTTCGCCAAGTGTGCGGCTTACGAGAATGTTAGCTTGTCTCATAAGTTCAATTTCCTCAGATGTCTTCAGATAGATCATTAATCTTAAAGTAGCTTGAACGTTATTTTTGATTAGTAGGCGCTACCAGTTGTGCGACCTTTAATCTTACCATCTTTCATAAGTCCATCGTAATGGTGCATCATCAAGTGGCTCTCAATTTGTTGAAGAGTGTCGAGCACTACACCAACAAGGATGAGCAATGAAGTACCGCCGAAGAATTGAGCGAAGTTTTGGCTGATGCCGAATACGCTCGCAAATGCGGGGAGGATAGCCACGATGCCGAGGAAGATAGAACCGGGTAATGTGATGCGTGACATGATTGCATCGAGATATTCGGCAGTCTTTTTGCCGGGTTTAACGCCGGGGATGAAGCCGTTGTTACGTTTCATATCTTCAGCCATCTGAGATGGGCGCACTGTAATTGCAGTGTAGAAATAGGTAAACGCCACAATCATTACAAAGTAAATTGCGTTGTACCAGAATCCGTTCACATCAAAGAGTACGGCTGCGTTTGAGCCCATACCCGCAAATGTGATGGGGATGAACATGATAGCCTGTGCAAAGATAATGGGCATTACACCGGCAGCATTTACTTTCAAGGGGATGTATTGGCGAGCACCACCATATTGCTTGTTACCAACGATGCGTTTAGCATATTGTACGGGCACTTTGCGAGTACCTTGTACCAAAAGAACTGCGCCGATGATAACAGCAAAGAGCATAATTATCTCAACAATGAACATCACGAGACCACCTTCAGAACCTGTTGATCCTGGGAGACGGCTTGTGAATTCATAGAACAATGCACTGGGGAAGCGGGCAATGATACCCACGAGGATGATGAATGAAATACCGTTACCAATACCGCGATCAGTGATGCGTTCACCGAGCCACATGATAAACATTGAACCTGCGGCGAGGATGATGATAAGGTAAGCCATTGTCCAGAAGCCCAATTCTACATGACCACCGGCTGCGTTTACTTGATATTTGAGGTTAACCAAGTAAGCGGGAGCTTGAATCAAAAGAATAAGCACTGTGAGATAACGAGTGTACTGATTCAATTTTTGACGGCCACTCTCGCCTTCACGTTGCATTTTTTGGAACGAGGGCAATACCATACCCAACAACTGAATCACGATTGATGCAGTGATATAGGGCATGATACCAAGCGCAAAGATTGACGCTTGTGAGAATGCACCACCTGAGAACATATCGAGCAACTGCATGAGCCCGCTCTTGTTTGTAAATGCAGCAAGAGCATCGAGATCATCGGGGTGGAACCCGGGAAGCACAACGTAACAACCCAATCGGTACACGAGTACCAAAAGGAGTGTTACGAGAATGCGCTTGCGCAGTTCATCAATTGTCCAAATGTTCTTTATGGTTTGAATAAATCTCATTATTATTAGGCTTTATTGATTGAACCACCTGCAGCTTCGATGGCTTGTTGTGCTGCTGCAGAGAATGCATTGGCTTCAACATCTACTTTGCGAGAGAGTGAACCCTTAGCGAGAATCTTAACGAGTTGTTTGCGGTTGATGTAACCAGCTGCACGAAGTTCTTCGATGCCAACTTTTTCGAGGTTCTTAGCAGTTGCAAGAGCATCGATGTCGCTAAGATTGATAGCTTTGTATTCAACGCGGTTGATGTTTTTGAAACCAAATTTGGGAAGACGACGTTGCAAAGGCATTTGACCACCTTCGAAGCCGATCTTGCGGCTGTAACCAGAACGTGATTTAGCACCTTTGTGACCGCGGGTAGAAGTACCACCTTTACCTGAGCCGGCACCACGACCAATGCGGGTTTTGCTCTTTGTAGAGCCTACGGCGGGTTGCAAATTACTTAAATCCATTTTCTTAAATATTTATTAAGCGTTGGTCACTTCTACTAAATGACGAACTTTGTTAACCATACCCATCACATCGGGAGTGTTTTCTTTCACTACTGATTGATGCATTTTCTTCAAGCCGAGAGCATCGAGAGTGCGTTTTTGCACTGCGGGACATTTGATGCGGCTTTTAACTTGTGTAATCTTAATTTGTGCCATTGTTGCTTCGATTAACCGTTAAACACTTTGTCCAATGAGATACCGCGATTTTGAGCAACAGTCATGGGGCTGCGCATTTCGCCGAGAGCAGCGATTGTAGCCTTCACAAGGTTGTGAGGGTTAGAAGAGCCTTTAGACTTAGCGAGCACGTCAGTGATACCAACACTTTCCAATACAGCACGCATCGCACCACCGGCTTTCACACCAGTACCGGCAGAAGCGGGTTGAAGGATAACGCGTGAACCGCCAAATTTAGCGTATTGTTCGTGAGGGATAGTACCTTTGTGCACGGGTACCTTGATAAGATTTTTCTTAGCAGCTTCAACACCTTTAGCGATAGCTGCAGTAACTTCGTTGGCCTTACCGAGACCCCATCCAACGATGCCTTTTTCGTCACCTACTACGACGATAGCGGCAAATGTGAATGTGCGTCCACCTTTAGTTACCTTAGTAACACGGTTAATGGCAACAAGACGATCTTTCAATTCGAGATCGTTGGTTGATTTTACTCTATTAGTTTTAATAGCCATAATTTCTTAGAATTTAAGACCGCCATTGCGAGCGGCGTCAGCCAATGATTTAACACGACCGTGGAACAAATAACCGTTACGGTCAAAAACTACTTCACTGATACCGGCAGCAATTGCTTTTTGAGCGATAGCTTCGCCAACTTTAGCTGCAATTTCAATCTTAGTACCTTCGGCGATTCCCTTAGAAGAAGCGGCTGCGAGAGTCTTTCCTGCGAGGTCGTCAACGAGTTGTACATAAATCTGCTTGTTGCTGCGGAATACTGTCATACGGGGACGTGCGGCGGTGCCTGACACTTTACCACGGATGCGGGCTTTGATTTTATTTCTTCTTTGTATCTTAGATATCATAATCGTGTCTTTTTTAATTACTTAGCACCAGCCGATTTACCAGACTTGCGGCGAATGATTTCACCAACAAACTTGATACCTTTACCTTTGTAAGGTTCGGGCTTGCGGAGTGAACGAATTTTTGCACACACTTGACCGAGAAGTTGCTTGTCGCCACTTTCAAGGATGATGAGAGGGTTCTTGTTTCTCTCAGTTTTAGCTTCAACCTTAACTTCTTTGGGAAGTTTGATATATATTGCGTGTGAGAAACCGAGCGAAAGTTCGAGAACTTGGCCTTCGGCCGAAGCACGGTAACCAACGCCGACCAATTCCATTTCTTTACGATAGCCAGTAGAAACACCAACAACCATGTTGTTGATCAACGCACGGTAAAGACCGTGTTGAGCGCGGTGATCGCGAGCGTCAGAAGGACGTGCGATGGTCAATTGACCGTCTTCTACTTTGATTTCGAGTTCAGGATTAAACTTTTGTGAAAGTTCACCTTTAGGACCTTTTACTGTAACTACGTCGTTATTAACCTGTACAGTTACGCCTGCGGGGATTGCTATGGGAGCTTTACCAATTCTTGACATAATTATACCTCCTATCGATTAATAAACATAACATAGTACTTCACCACCAATCTTGAGGTCTGATGCAGCTTTGTTTGTCATCACACCTTTAGAAGTAGAAAGGATGGCGATACCTAAACCATTCAACACTCGGGGCATATCTTTGTAGCCTGTATACTGACGAAGACCGGGACGAGAAACGCGTTTGAGACCTTTGATAGCGTTTACTTTGTTAACCGGATCATACTTCAAGGCAATCTTGATAGTACCTGCGGGGGTTTCACCCTCTATAAACTTGTAATTAAGAATATAGCCTTGTTCAAAGAGAATTTTAGTAATCTCTTTTTTCAAGTTTGAGGCAGGGATCTCAACAACACGATGTTGTGCTTTGATCGCATTTCTCAATCTTGTAAGAAAATCTGCTATGGGATCTGTCATTGTTATTAATTGTTTAAATTGATTCGGGAAACCGAACAATATTTAATACTCACTAAATAAATATTTGCGAAGTGATTACCAACTTGCTTTTTTAACTCCGGGGATCAAACCTGCTGAAGCCATTTCGCGGAATTGGATACGAGAGATACCAAATTGACGCATGTAACCTTTGGGACGGCCAGTGATGCTGCAACGGTTGTGCAAGCGCACTGAAGATGCGTTCTTTGGAAGCAATTGAAGAGCCTCGTAGTCGCCAGCAGCCTTGAGGGCAGCTTTTTTAGCGGCGTATTTAGCTACGAGTTTAGCTCTCTTCACTTCGCGGGCTTTCATTGATTCTTTAGCCATACTTTGTTTCTTTTATTTTTTGAAAGGTAAACCAAATTGCTTGAGGAGTGCAAAACCTTCTTCGTCAGTGTTAGCTGAAGTAACGAAAGTGATGTTCATACCAAGCATCTTAGTGATGTTATCAATGTTGATTTCAGGGAAGATGATCTGCTCAGTGATACCGAGAGTGTAGTTACCACGGCCGTCGAGCTTGCCTTCAATACCTTTGAAGTCGCGGATACGGGGCAAAGCAACGCGGATGAGGCGTTCCAAGAATTCATACATGTGGTCGCGACGGAGAGTCACCATAACACCAACGGGCATTTTTTTACGAAGCTTGAAGTTAGAGATATCTTTCTTAGAAAGAGTGGCAACAGCTTTCTGACCGGTGATTGCAGTGAGCTCGTTGATAGCAGTCTCAATGATTTTTTTGTCTTGAGTTGCTTGACCGAGACCCTGGTTGATAACGATTTTTTTCAACTTGGGCACTTGCATAACAGTGCTGTAGTTGAATTCTTTCATGAGAGCGGGAACGATGCGCTCGTTGTAGTCTTTATTAAGAGTTGTAGCCATTATTTAATCTCCTCTCCTGATTTTTTAGAATAACGAACTGTAACTCCCTTATCATTCTTGCGATAACCAATGCGGCAGGGTTTGCCAGATTTGGGATCCAAGAGGCTGAGGTTGGAGATGTGAATGGGTGCTTCCATCTTAACGATGCCACCCTGGGGATGTTTCGCACTGGGCTTAGTGCTCTTAGACACGATGTTTACACCTTCTACGATAGCGCGTTGTTTGCTAACAAGCACAGAAAGTACACGACCTTGCTTGCCGCGGTCTTCGCCGCTGAGAACATACACTGTGTCGCCCTTTTTGATATGTAACTTACTCATTAGTTAATTGATTCTAGGATTAAAGTACTTCTGGAGCAAGTGAAACAATCTTCATGTTAGTTGCACGCAATTCACGAGCAACAGGACCGAAGATACGAGTACCGCGGAGTTCACCTGCATTGTTCAATAACACACACGCGTTGTCGTCAAAGCGAATATAAGAACCGTCGGGACGACGAACTTCTTTCTTAGTGCGAACGACTACTGCTTTAGATACAGTACCTTTCTTTACGTCAGACGAGGGAATCACGTTCTTAACAGTAACAACGATGATATCACCAACTGAAGCGTAACGACGACCTGTACCACCTAATACACGGATGCAAAGAGCTTCTTTTGCACCGCTGTTGTCTGCAACGGTTAATCGGGTTTCTGTCTGTATCATAATTATTTAACTTTTTCGATAATTTCTACCAATCTCCAACGCTTAGTTTTGCTGAGGGGACGAGTTTCCATCAGCTTCACTGTATCACCAACACTGCACTCATTCTTTTCGTCATGAGCGTGGTATTTCTTTGTTTTGTTAACAAATTTACCATAGATAGGGTGTTTTTCTTTCCACTTGATTGTAACAGTGATAGTTTTGTCACCCTTGTTGCTTGATACAACCCCAATACGTTCTTTTCTTAAATTTCTCTTTTCCATTTCTTGGGATTATTTATTGTTAAGTTCGCGCTGACGCAACTCTGTCTTAACGCGTGCAATCATTTTACGGTCATGTGTAATCTTAGCAGGATTGTCGAGGGGCGAAATTGAGTGGTTAATCTGCATTTGAAGATATTCCTTTTCCATTTCTACCAAACGATCTTTCAAATCTTGAGTGCTAAGTTCTTTGATTTCTTCTTTCTTCATAGTTCTTTACACATTTTGGTTTGGATCATAATCACGACGAACTACAAATTTTGTAGTAACGGGGAGTTTTTGAGCAGCGAGACGAAGTGCTTCTTTTGCGATTTCAAAGCTTACGCCTTCTACTTCAATGATCATGCGACCGGGAGTAACAGGAGCTACGAAACCTTCAGGAGCACCTTTACCTTTACCCATACGTACTTCTGCAGGTTTTTTGGTGATAGGCTTATCGGGGAAAATGCGAATCCAGATTTGACCTTGACGTTGCATGTAACGAGTTACCGCGATACGAGCAGCTTCAATTTGACGACCTGTAATCCACTTTGATTCCAAAGTCTTGATACCAAAAGAACCGAATGCCAACTGATTACCGCGTTGAGCATTGCCTTTCATGCGGCCTTTCTGTTGTCTGCGAAATTTTGTTTTCTTTGGTTGTAACATTGTTGTGATTCAATTCAGGGTTTAACGGTTGTTTTTAGGTTTACGGAAGTTACCACGACGGGGAGCGCCGTTGTTTGAACCGCGACCTTCTTTAGCACTTGCAGTGAAAGAGGGAGCGAGATCACGCTTGCCATAAACTTCGCCACGGCAGATCCATACTTTCACGCCGATAACACCCACTTTAGTGTGTGCTTCTACGAGAGCGTAGTCGATGTCTGCACGGAGAGTGTGAAGTGGAGTACGACCTTCTTTGAACATTTCAGAACGAGCCATTTCAGCACCATTGAGACGGCCGCTAATCTGAATCTTGATCCCTTCGGCATTGCTGCGCATAGTTGATGCGATAGCCATTTTCACAGCGCGACGATAGGCGATTTTACCTTCGATCTGGCGAGCCACTGTGCTGGCAACGATCTGAGCATCGAGTTCAGGACGTTTTACTTCGAAAATATTGATTTGTACTTCTTTGTCAGTGATTTTCTTGAGTTCTTCTTTGAGTTTGTCAACTTCAGAACCTCCCTTACCGATAATCAAACCGGGACGAGATGTGCACACTGTGATTGTAACCAATTTGAGCGTACGCTCGATTACAATGCGAGAAACGCTTGACTTGGCAAGACGGACGTTGAGATACTTGCGAATCTTAGAGTCTTCGAGAATGGTATCTCCGTATTTCTTTCCGCCATACCAGTTAGAATCCCAACCTCTGATGACTCCCAAGCGATTGCTTATAGGATTAACTTTCTGACCCATGTCTTATGCTTCGTTTTTAGCGTTATTAATTGTATCTACAAACAATGTAACGTGATTTGAACGTTTACGGATTCTGTAACCTCTACCTTGAGGAGCTGTGCGGAGACGCTTCAACATAGGAGCGCAATCAACGTGGATTGTGCTTACATAAAGTTCACCGTTTTCAGCTTTCTTTTCGTTTTTAGCTTCCCAGTTTGCGATTGCAGAGCGGAGAAGTTTTTCAACTTTAGCTGCAGCTTCCTTATTAGAGAATTTGAGGATACCCAATGCACGGAACACTTCTTGGCCACGCACCATGTCAGCAACAAGGCGCATTTTGCGGGGAGAAGAAGGAACGTTGTTCAACTTGGCAAATGCCTGAGTTTTGAGGGCTTCCTTTCTTAATTCGGCTGATTGTCTTTTTCTTACACCCATTGTATTTTAATTTCTTTTTTTATCAAAATTAGTTATATCTAGGGCCCTTATTATTTCTTCTTGTTACCGCCGTGACCACGGAAGTTGCGAGTGGGGGCAAATTCGCCCAACTTGTGACCTACCATGTTTTCGGTTACGTAAACAGGAATGAATTTATTGCCATTATGCACTGCGAAAGTGTGTCCTACAAAGTCGGGAGAAATCATTGAAGCACGGCTCCAAGTCTTGATAACTGACTTTTTGCCGCTTTCTTCCATTGCAGCGACTTTCTTTTCGAGTTTAACGCTAATGAACGGGCCTTTTTTTAATGAACGACTCATAGTTGTTTCTTAATTAATCAAATTACTTCTTTCTTCTTTCAATAATGTACTTTGAAGAATGTTTCTTCGGAGCACGTGTCTTGAGACCCTTAGCGTAAAGACCCTTACGTGAACGTGGGTGACCACCAGAAGCGCGGCCTTCACCACCACCCATGGGGTGATCAACAGGGTTCATAACAACACCACGGTTGCGGGGACGACGACCTAACCAGCGTGAGCGTCCTGCTTTACCTGAGCGTTCAAGAGAGTGTTCGCTGTTACCTACAACACCTACTGTTGCTTTGCAAGCAGCGAGGATCTTACGTGTTTCTCCAGAAGGCAATTTGACAATTACATAGTCTCCTTCACGAGATGTCAACTGAGCGAATGTACCGGCTGAACGTGCCATGAAAGCACCTTGTCCAGGACGCAATTCGATGTTGTGAATCAAAGTACCTACGGGGATTTTGCTCAAGGGAAGAGCGTTACCCACTTCAGGCGCTGCGTCGGGTCCACTAACTACAGTTGCACCAACTTCCAAGCCGTTGGGTGCAATGATATAAGTTTTAGCACCGTCAACATAGTAAAGCAATGCGATACGAGCGCTACGGTTGGGGTCGTATTCGATTGATTTAACTACTGCGGGCACTCCGTCTTTATTTCTCTTAAAGTCGATGATGCGGTATTTACGCTTGTGACCACCACCAAGGTAACGAGTGGTGAGGTGACCTTCGGCATTGCGGCCGCCAGTTGATTTTTTACCAACTGTAAGAGATTTCTCAGGTGTGGTAGCAGTGATTGTACCTTTGAACACACCTATAATCTTGTGTCTTTGCCCCGGAGTTACGGGCTTCATTTTTCTTACTGCCATGTTTTATTAAATGTTGCTATAAAAGTCGATTGTTTGACCTTCTGCTACAGTAATGAAAGCTTTCTTCCAGGCAGTTGTTTTACCGCGAAGAAGACCGCTCTTAGTGTAGCGAGATTTGTTTTTACCTCTAACAACAAGCGTGTTGACATTAACAACCTTTACATCATAGAGTTTTTCAACCAATGATTTGATTTGATACTTGTTAGCATCAACCGAAACACGGAAAGTGTAGCGATTAAGCTTGTCAGTAAGCTTAGTTGCCTTTTCTGTAACGATGGGTTTGATCATAATTTCCATTGTCTATTTCCTCCCGTGTCTTTAAAGATTATTAATGACTTCAAGGCTACTCTCCGTGAGGATAATAGCTTTGTTGTTGAGTAATGCATAAGTGTTCACATCCGATGCGCTGATGATGTTAGCGTTCGGAAGATTTCGAGCAGACAAAAATACATTTTTTTCTTGAGATGCTAAAACCAAAAGCACTTTTTTGTCAGCCACTTCAAGATTTTTAGTAATTTTTACGAAATCTTTAGTTTTGGGTGCTTCAAATGAGAAATCTTCAACCACAATGATCTGATTGTCTTGAGCTTTGTAGGTCAAAGCTGACTTGCGAGCGAGTGATTTCAATTTCTTATTGAGTTTGAAACGATAGTCGCGGGGACGGGGACCAAATACACGGCCACCACCTACCAACACGGGTGAGTTGATATCACCGATACGAGCACCGCCACCACCTTTTTGTTTGTGGAGTTTGCGAGTCGAACCTGATACTTCGCTTCTTTCTTTAGCCTTGTGAGTACCCTGACGTTGGTTAGCCAAGTATTGCTTAACATCGAGATATACGGCATGCTCGTTTGCTTCGATTGCAAACACTGCATCGTTGAGCTGAGCCTTGCGACCAGTGTCTTTTCCTTCTATGTTATAAATTGCGAGTTCCATATTATTTCTCAATTATTACGATTGAACCTTTACTTCCGGGGATTGAACCCTTAATCATCAATAGATTGTGTTCGGCAATCACCTTCAACACTTGGAGGTTTTGCACGGTTACACGCTTATTACCTGTTTGACCGGCCATGCGCATTCCTTTGAATACTTTAGCGGGATAAGAACAAGCACCGATAGAACCGGGTGCGCGAAGACGGTTGTGCTGACCGTGAGTTGATTGACCCACACCGCCGAAACCGTGACGTTTTACTACACCTTGATAGCCTTTACCTTTTGAAGTTCCTGCGATGTCAACGTAGTCGTTTTCTGCGAAGAACTCTACTGTGATGGCGTCACCAAGGTTGTATTCGCCTTCAAATCCTTTGAACTCGGCCAAGTGTCTCTTGGGGCTTACTCCTGCTTTTTTGAAGTGACCAGCCATGGGTTTTGTTGTGTGCTTGTCTTTCTTGTCTTCGAAACCAAGCTGCAACGCTTCATAGCCGTCTTTTTCAGTTGTTTTTACTTGAGTAACCACACAAGGACCTACTTCGATAACAGTGCACGGTACATTTTTACCGTCGGCACTGAAGACTGAGGTCATTCCGACCTTTTTTCCAATTAATCCTGGCATTTCTCTGTTAATTTTAAATGGTTTTGATTACACTTTGATTTCTACTTCTACACCGCTGGGGAGTTCGAGCTTCATGAGAGCGTCTACAGTCTTAGCAGTTGAGTTGTAGATGTCGATAAGACGTTTGTAAGATGAAAGTTGGAACTGTTCGCGTGATTTTTTGTTCACGAATGTTGAACGGTTCACAGTGAAGATACGTTTGTGAGTGGGTAAGGGTATAGGACCGCTGATTACCGCACCTGTAGCCTTCACAGTCTTTACAATCTTTTCAGCCGACTTGTCAACCAAGTTGTGATCATAAGACTTTAATTTGATACGAATTTTTTGGCTCATATTATTAATGAATAAATGAATTTTACTTAATTAAGTCTACACGGCCTTGGCATTCAGTCAAGACTTGCTTAGCGATTGATGAGCTAACTTCAGCATAGTGAGAGAATGTCATAGTTGAAGTTGCACGACCTGATGTGATAGTACGCAATGCTGTTACATAACCGAACATTTCTGCAAGAGGAGTTTTAGCCTTAACTACGCGAGCGCCGCTGCGGCTTGATTCCATACCTTCAACTTGACCACGACGTTTGTTCAAGTCAGAGATAACGTCACCCATGCTTTCTTCGGGAGTAACCACTTCAATCTTCATGATAGGCTCGAGCAATACGGGACGAGCTTTTTCACATGCTTTCTTGAATGCTTGGATAGCACAAAGTTCGAATGACAACTGGTCAGAGTCAACTGGGTGGAATGAACCGTCGATTACAGTCACCTTGAGTTGTTCTACGGGATAACCTGCGAGGATACCGTTCTTCATTGCAGTTGTGAAACCTTTTTGAATTGCGGGGATGAATTCCTTGGGAATGTTACCACCCTTAACTTCGTCAACAAATTGGAGGTTGCCTTCGAAGCCTTCGTCAACGGGTTCTACGCGAACGATGATATCGGCAAATTTACCGCGACCACCAGTTTGTTTCTTGAACACTTCGCGCAATTCAACAGCTTCTGTGATTGTTTCTTTATATGTAACTTGAGGACGACCTTGGTTACATTCTACTTTAAACTCACGACGGAGACGGTCGATAATGATATCGAGGTGAAGCTCACCCATACCAGAGATAACTGTTTGACCGGTTTCTTCGTTTGTTTGTACGCGGAATGTGGGGTCTTCTTCAGCGAGTTTTTGGAGACCAACACCGAGTTTGTCAAGGTCTTTTTGAGTTTTAGGCTCAACTGCGATACCGATTACAGGCTCGGGGAATTCCATTGCTTCGAGCACGATAGGCGCATCTTCAGCACAAAGTGTGTCACCTGTGCGGATATCTTTGAAACCTACACCGGCACCGATATCACCACAACCGATAACTTCCTTAGCGTTTTGTTTGTTTGAGTGCATTTGGAAGAGGCGTGATACGCGTTCTTTTTTGCCAGAGCGTGAGTTGAGCACGTAGCTACCTGCAACCATGTCACCTGAGTACACGCGGAAGAAGCTGAGACGACCTACATAGGGGTCTGTTGCGATCTTGAACGCGAGAGCACACATGGGAGCGTCGCTTGAAGGTTCGCGAGTGAGAACTTCTTCGGGGTTGCCAACTGCGTGACCTTCGATAGCGCCACCGTCAGTGGGACAGGGAAGGTAAGCACATACGTTGTTGAGCAAGCATTGTACACCTTTGTTTTTGAATGAAGAACCGCAAGTCATAGGAACGAGTTCCAATGCGAGAGTAGCTTTGCGGATACCTGCACGAATTTCGTCTTCTGTGATAGTTGAGGGATCGTCAAAGTATTTTTCCATCAACACGTCATCAAATTCAGCGATTTTTTCGAGCATTTTGTCGCGCCATTCTTCAGCTTCTTCAACGAGATTAGCGGGAATTTCTTCAATCACATAGTCTGAACCTTGTTTTTCATCAGGCCAATAGTAAGCCTTCATTGTAACGAGGTCAACGATACCTTTGAAAGTTTCTTCGGCACCGATGGGGATTTGGATAGGACAGGGATTTGCACCGAGAACGTCTTTCATTTGACGCACTACTTCAAAGAAGTTTGCACCTGAACGGTCCATTTTGTTAACATAACCCATACGGGGTACGTTGTATTTGTCAGCTTGACGCCAAACTGTTTCTGATTGGGGTTCAACACCACCTACAGCACAGTAAGTAGCAACAGCGCCGTCGAGCACGCGGAGTGAACGCTCTACTTCTACAGTGAAGTCAACGTGTCCTGGGGTGTCGATGAGGTTGATTTTGTACTGTTCGTTGTTGTATTTCCAGAATGCAGTTGTTGCAGCTGATGTGATTGTGATACCACGTTCTTGCTCTTGTTCCATCCAGTCCATGGTAGCAGCACCATCGTGAACTTCACCGAGCTTGTGTGTAAGACCGGTATAGAAGAGGATACGCTCTGATGTGGTTGTTTTACCAGCATCGATGTGAGCCATAATACCGATGTTACGGGTATATTTCAATAATTCGTCTGATTTAGCCATTTTGCTATAGATTTATCAATGAAAAACTGTTATTAGAAACGGAAGTGAGCAAATGCGCGGTTTGCTTCGGCCATCTTGTGCATATCTTCTTTACGTTTGAATGCACCGCCTTGTTCGTTAAATGCATCAACAATTTCTGCTGCGAGTTTGTCAGCCATTGTTTTGCCACCACGTTTGCGAGAATAGAGAATGAGGTTCTTCATTGAGATAGACTCCTTGCGGTCGGGACGGATTTCTGTAGGAACTTGGAATGTAGCACCACCGATACGGCGTGACTTAACCTCAACCTGGGGAGTAATGTTTTCAAGCGCTTTTTTCCAGATTTCGAGCGCAGTTTTTTCTTCGTTAGGCAACTTTGACTTCACAGTTTCAAGTGCGCTGTAGAAAATAGTGTAAGCGATGTTCTTTTTGCCATCATACATCAAGTGATTGACAAATTTAGTCACTCTTACGTCATTGAAAACGGGATCGGGTAATACGACCCTTTTTTTAGGTTTTGCTTTACGCATAGTTTCTGCAATTTTGTGTTTTTGTTTGCTGGTTGCTTTTTCATTTCTTCAACGGCGTTCTCTAACGCCATTTACTCAACCGAAGTAGCTTTGCCAATAAATCAAAAACGAAGTTTAATACTTGTTTTCTTTCTTGTTTTGTTTGCTGAGTTCCTGCTTAGGCTCTATTATTTTTTACCTTTTGCAGCGGGTGCAGCTCCCGGTTTGGGACGTTTTGCTCCGTATTTTGAACGACGCTGTGTACGATCTTTAACACCGCTGGTATCGAGTGTACCGCGAACGATGTGATAACGTACACCAGGAAGGTCTTTCACACGACCACCACGAACGAGAACGATTGAGTGTTCTTGGAGGTTGTGACCTTCTCCGGGAATGTAAGAGTTAACTTCTTTTCCATTGGTCAATCTCACACGAGCTACCTTACGCATAGCTGAGTTAGGTTTCTTGGGAGTAGTAGTGTAAACACGCACGCAAACACCACGACGCTGGGGACATGAGTCGAGTGCGGGTGATTTACTCTTATCCACAAGAGCAACGCGTCCTTTACGAACAAGTTGTTGAATAGTTGGCATAGTAAATTTTTGTTTTGTTACTTAAAATTTATTTCTCTTTACTGTTATTTCTCTCTTATCCACAGACCCTATTCACCCTACTATCGCCCTATCTATCAGATAATTAGCGTTAGCGAGGCTTTTACACGGTCTGAAAAACGATGCAAAATTACTAATTAATCTCCTAATAACCAAATATTTTTAGTCTTATTTTCTTTTTAATTTTCCACTGAGTCAAACACTTGGCTTATGCGTGCATTCGCAACCCAGTCGGCCTCCCTTTTTCATAAAAAATCTTAAATCAGTGGCTCTCCCAACAAAATTTGGCACCTACACACTCCAAAAAACACTCCGACAACACTACAGATTCACACCTGCAACACATCAAAAACGCCAGCATTTCAGACAAAAAAAACTGAAATTCCCGTTAACCAGCCCGCCTCTCACTATTACAAGATCCTACCTGCGAGCCAGTCGCGCCAAGTAGTCATAATGCGCTCCTTGCGCCACCAGTTCGGCCGCAAATCCGCTCTCTTCAGCATAGTGAGCCAATGTATCAAAATCTACATACAGCCAATCAAACCCCTCCCCTTTCATATTCTTATATTGCATCTGGAAATCGACTTCGCCATAATAACGGCCATTGAGGTCGATATCAACCGAACCGTCCTCATTTTCATATAAATATATAAGGTCGCTTGAATCTACAAGCACCTGGCCTCCGTCGGCAAGCAACTGACCAATGCGCTCAAAGAATGCTGGCATATTATCTAATGTGCCCACAATACCCGTGCCGTTCATCAGCATCAGTATAGTATCAAACTTCTCGGTCAAGGCACAATCATACATATTTATCAATCGCGCATCACGCACACCGCTTTCACGCATCACCTCAACCGAGCGCGGCGATATGTCAATGGCACACACTTCCTTGCCCATATCTTGCAACGCAAGCGAATGGCAACCGCTACCGGCTCCAACATCAAGGATATGCCCCGAAGCTCGTTCAAGCGCAACGCGCTCTATCTCGGGCATTTGTTCAATTGTCCGGAACAATGACTCCACACTCATTTCATCTTCGTCAAACATTGACGAAAACACTCTCAATCGGCCAGCCACACCATTTTTATAATAGTCAGCTATAGCCCAACCCATCGGGTCTTTTCGTGCGTCAAGCACCATCGCTTTATCTTCACTTGTCATAGTGATGCAAAATTAAGAATTAATTTTCGTAACTTTGCAGTCTAAATATCTAATTTCACACTTATAATGATAACTCAAGAGCAACTCAAAGAGACTGTTGAACGCCAAGAGGCACTCAAAAGATACCTTGACATCGACAGCAAGAAAATAGAAGTAGAGGAGGAAGAACTCCGCACTCATGTTCCCGACTTTTGGGAACACCCCAAGGAAGCCCAAATCCAAATGAAGAAAATCAAAGACCTTCAGCAATGGATCAACGGTTATGCCGAGGTTGAGAATGCCGTACAGGAACTTGTACTCGCGTGGGATTTCTTCAAAGAGGAACTCGTTACCGAAGAAGAAATCGACAACCTCTATAATGATGCTATCGCCAAAATCGAGAACCTCGAACTTCGCAACATGTTGCGCCGCGAGGAAGACAAGATGGGCGTTGTGCTAAAAATCAACTCTGGAGCCGGCGGCACCGAAAGCCAAGATTGGGCTTCTATGCTTATGCGCATGTACCTGCGTTGGTGTGAAAAGAGCGGCTACAAAACATCTATCGCCAACCTTCTCGAAGGCGATGAAGCCGGCATAAAGTCATGCACCATCAATGTCGAAGGCGACTTTGCCTACGGCTATCTTAAAAGCGAAAACGGTGTGCACCGCCTTGTACGCGTATCGCCATACAATGCCCAAGGCAAGCGAATGACATCATTTGCATCGGTATTCGTCACTCCCTTGGTCGACGACACCATTGAGGTAAAAGTTGAGCAGGCATTAATCTCTTGGGATACTTTCCGAAGCGGTGGTGCCGGAGGTCAGAATGTGAACAAAGTCGAATCGGGCGTGCGCCTCCGCTATCAATTCACCGACCCTTACACCGGCGAAAAAGAAGAAATCCTCATCGAAAACACCGAGACTCGCGACCAACCCAAGAACAAAGAAAACGCATTGCGCCAACTCCGCTCAATCCTTTATGACAAGGAGTTACAACACCGCTTGCAAGAACAAGCAAAAATCGAGGCCGGCAAGATGAAAATCGAATGGGGCTCACAAATTCGCAGTTACGTGTTTGACGACCGCCGCGTGAAAGACCACCGCACCAACTATCAGACATCTGATGTCAATGGCGTAATGGACGGCGACCTCGATGCTTTCATCAAAGCCTACTTAATGGAATTTTCAGAATCGGCACAATAATATACAATAATGAAAGACAAGCTTACAATCATAAAAGTAGGCGGCAAAATCGTTGAAGAACCCGAAACACTCGCCGCCCTCCTGCGCGATTTTGCAGCCATCGACGGCTTTAAACTTTTGGTTCACGGCGGAGGCCGCTCAGCAACCAAAATCGCGGCACAACTCGGCATCGAAACACAAATGATCGACGGTCGACGCGTTACCGACCAGCAAATGCTCGAAGTGGTTACAATGGTATATGGCGGACTCGTCAACAAAACCATAGTTGCCCGTTTGCAAGCATTGGGCATTGACGCCCTCGGCATAACAGGTGCCGACATGAACATTCTTCGCAGCGACCGCCGTCCCGTAAAGACCGTTGACTACGGCTTTGTGGGTGATGTTAAGGAAGTAAATTCGCAAGCATTGGCAACACTCATTCGAGCCGGAGTTGTTCCCGTCATCGCTCCCCTAACCCACGACGGCAAAGGCTCGATGCTCAACACCAACGCCGACACTATGGCAGGCGAAACCGCTAAAGGTCTTGCAAACGATTTTGATATACAACTCGTTTATTGCTTTGAAAAGGCAGGAGTGTTGCTCGACGAAAATGATGACGATTCGGTTATCGGCCTTGTCGACCGTGACATCTACACCCAACTGCGCAACGATGGCATTGTTGTAGGCGGCATGATCCCTAAACTTGACAACGCCTTTGAAGCAATCGACGCCGGAGTAAGCGAAGTTATCATCACAAAAGCGTCTTCTCTTGACAATCTTGCATTAGGAACCCACATAAAATAAAAAAGTGTCAGCAAATTTGGCGTATTTGATATAAAATTGCTATCTTTGCGGTCAAATATATAACAAAAGAATATGAAAGTAGCAATCGTTGGCGCAAGTGGCGCCGTAGGACAAGAGTTCCTCCGTGTTCTCGAACAGCAGAACTTCCCCCTTGATGAATTAGTATTATTCGGTTCAAGCCGCAGTGCAGGTCGCACCTACACTTTCCGTGGCAAAGAAATCACTGTTAAAGAGCTTCAACATAACGACGATTTCAAAGACATTGACATCGCATTTACATCGGCTGGTGCAGGCACTTCAAAAGAGTATGCCGAAACCATCACTAAATATGGCGCAATCATGATAGACAACTCAAGCGCATTCCGCATGGACGAAGATGTACCCTTGGTTGTACCCGAAGTTAACGGCGACGATGCGTTCAACACTCCTCGCAACATCATTGCCAACCCCAACTGCACAACTATCCAAATGGTTGTAGCCCTCAAGCCCATCAACGACCTCTCACCCATCAAGCGCGTTCATGTAGCTACATACCAAGCTGCAAGTGGTGCTGGTGCTGCCGCTATGGACGAGCTCGTGAAACAATATAGCCAAATCGAACGAGGCGAAGAGCCCACTGTCGAAAAATTTGCTCACCAACTCGCCTACAATGTCATCCCCCACGTTGATGTATTCTTGGACAACGGATACACCAAAGAAGAGATGAAGATGTATCACGAAACAAAGAAAATCATGCACACTCCCGACCTCGACGTCAGTGCAACATGTGTTCGTGTTCCTGTAATGCGCGCTCACTCTGAGGCTATCTGGGTAGAAACCGAAAAACCCATCTCGGTTGAACAAGCTCGCGAAGCGTTTGCCAACGGCCAAGGCCTCGTTGTGGTTGACCAACCCGCCGAAAAGAAATATCCCATGCCTTTGTTCATTGCCAACGAAGACCCCGTGTTTGTAGGCCGCATTCGCAAAGACATCACTAACGAAAACGGACTCTCATTCTGGACCGTTAGCGACCAAATCAAGAAAGGCGCAGCCCTCAACGCTGTTCAAATCGCCCTTTACATGATTGCAAAAGGCCACTTCAACAAGTAAGCCAACGCACAACATATCCAATAAAAAAACCGCCCGTGAGGCGGTTTTTTTTACTTTATATAAATCGGGTTAAACAATCACGATTATTTCTCATTGATAGCAGGAGTGAATACTTTGAGACGGTCTCCGGCGTCTTTCACAATAGAGCGGTAATAGCGCTCGTCATATCCGGGGAACGAAGGATAAACGGGCATGCCGTCGGGCGAATATTCAAACTCGCCGTCTTTCTCTTTCTTCACATTACCGTCAAGATACTTCACAAGCAGATAATCACCCAGCGCCTTGAAATCGCGAGTTGACTTTTCGGCCCAATGGTTTGTGAGATCAACAAGCATTGTGCGAGCATCTGCATCCGACATCTTGCGAGCTTTCTTCTCTGCCTCCTTCACAGCCACCTCAATAGCATCTTCAAGACCGTTTTGTACACGGCGAATGTCGGGTATCATCTGCGAATAACGATTATAAGCCTGGTTTGCCACATAGTTGTGTGCCCAGAAAGCGGCATCCCACGATATGTGATACATATCGCCATTACCCACTTCATAGCAGTGAGGAGCCTTGGTCACACAGTTATATACAGGCACATACACGCATGTATTGGTGTCGTCAACGCCAAACCACAACACCCCTTTCATGGCTGCAGGCACCTTGTCGCGCAACTGAGCCACAAACGAGAACGCTGTTTGTTGTGTGGCAATAGCTCGTTCATGAGTATATTCCACACCGTCAACTTTATAGGTCAAAGGACGCCAACGATAGGGAACGCCATAAGGGCCGGCTCCAACATCTTTGGTCATATCCATGGGAGTATCTTCAAAGTGGTCGCGCATCATCCATTGCATTTCACGAACCGACACTTTCTTATCGGGCTTCACCCATAATGGCATCGGCTCTCCTTCGCCTGCCAATATCCATGGCAACGACGATTCCATAGAGTTATTAAATCGATTGAAATAGGCCCACACACGACCGTCACATCCACGCAAAGCACCGCAGTCGGCAATAGCATAGGCTAATGAGAAACTAAAGTCCTCATCTTTACCGTCAAAGTAACCTTGGCTGCGCGCAAACGAGATTACATCGGGCGAATAAATGCAGTTTTCTTTATCATTGAGTGGGAAACGGTGAATGCGAGAGTGATTGGCATGGCCCGAAATGCAATCGTCGGGAACACGGCATGCAACCCACACAGCGCCGCGGCTCTTACCGCCTTTACCAATAAGCTCCATAATCCACACCTCTTTGCCGTCGGCAATAGAGAACGACTCGCCCGAACTTGCGTAGCCATATTCAGCCACCAAATCAGTCATAGTTTTAATAGCCTCACGAGCGGTTTTTGCACGTTGGAGAGTAATATAAATCAACGAGCCATAGTCAATCATACCGCTTTTGTCCTCCAACTCGGGACGTCCGCCCCATGTACTTTCGGCGATTGCCAAACCATGTTCATTCATGTTACCTATAGTGGCATAGGTGTGAGCCACTTCGGGTATCTCTCCCAAATAGCGACCGGTATCCCATTCCACCACCTTGCGCATAGTGCCAGGCGCATAATCGGCTGCCGGTTGGTTATACAATTCGCCATACAGATTGTGACTATCGGCCGCGTAGGTTATCATAACACTACCATCGGCTGTTGCCTTAGGACCGGCAATAAGACTTGTACATGCATCGGCAGCGACAACACCGCCACACACAGCAAGTAAAGCCATAAATACTCTCTTTATCATAAATTTATGAGTTTTATATTAATTAGGCAACAAAGATACAAAGAACTTGTGTAATAACGGCACGATAGGTTAAAATAATGCCTCTCGGAAGCCGCCTCACAGCTGTATAGTGCTAAAAGCCACTCTGTGGCGGAGGAGATTAACCCCAACTCCCCTATCAGTGCAATAAGAGTAATTGGAGTTATTAGTCCTATTAGACTAATTAGACTAATTAGACTTATTGGACTTATTAGTAACAACAGACGCCGACTCTCAACTCTCCATTCTCAATTCTCAATTCTCAACTCTCAATTCTCAATTCTCAACTCTCAACTCTCAACTCTCAACTCTCCACGGTACCTTATAAAAAAAGTTCCCGACCTCGAGGGCCGGGAACTTTTTCACTGGCTATATTGTGATTATTGTTTTACAATTTTCACAGGCTCAAAGTTATTCACTTTCACCATATATTGACCTGCGGCGAGGTCTTCAACTGAAACGACTACAACATTTTCACCTTCACAAGCAACTGCTTTGACTTGCACACCGGCCATTGAGTAGATGGCGATAGTGTTGATAGCCTCGCTTGCTTTGACTGTAATAGACGATGTAGCAGGTATCGGATAGATGCTCAATGCCGATTTAACATTGATTACTTCCACACGGGTGGTCACGCCACCATTGTTTTCCATGTCGCCTGATGCCGACTTGCTAATCTTAGTATTTGAAGCTGCATATTCGGCTGTGATAGTATATGTCCATTCTTCAGGATTGATTTTACCATCTTCCAATTCTGCGGCTGTTCCCTGAGTACCACCGGTGTAGTCAACTTCAAACCAATATACATCGGGGATATTGTCATCGGGAGTAAATACATAGTCACCGGGGATTTTGCAATCGGTGATGTGTACATAACCGTTTTCATCGGGAGTGAGACCGGTTACATTCTGAACGCCTTCAGTTTCAGCATCGCTATCGGGGTCATAGAGATAGAAGTCACAAATCTGCTTGTTGCCTTTATCGGCATCGTTTGTTTCAGAGTCGCCACTTGAAACTGTGATTGTGTAGTATGACACAGGTTCTTCGCGTTGATCTTGGCCCCATTCGGGATTAGTGGGGTGTAACTCTACTGTGTAGCGGTTCCAATAACCGTCATCTTTTGACTTATTGTGGTCACCGTCCCAGTCGGCCCAATCTTCGGCAACACCCACGCGCACTTCACCGCCTGGAGCTACAGCATCATAGTCGTTATGATTTTCGTCTTCAGTCTTGACGCTTGTTTGTGTCTTGCCTTGAGCAGCGGTTCCATCTACGCCTCTATAATTAACCACAACTTGCGATACATAAGTAATCACATTACCATCTTCGTCATAGAGGTCAACATCGGGGAATGTATAGGTATAGTTGATCACATTACCTTCGTCATCAAGCACAACATATTCGCTTGACTCACCTGTTACAGGGTTGTAAACAGGGATAGTAACTGTGAGAGGATTGCCATTTTCATCGGTTACAGGTGTTCCATCTTCATAGCAGAGAGTGATAGTATAAGACTCTACCGAATAATTACCTGTACCATCGGTATTATAAGCGTTTTCAATTGCGTCCCATTCTACTACTGCGTCATATTTCAGCAATTCGCCACCGGCATTGTGTTCGCCATCAACATAGTCGCGTTCATATTCGGGAACAATTTCAATCTCATTGGGTGAGGGTGGGAACAATCCGTCGGGGTCAATGCGATATTTAGCAAAACGGTTACCAGGCGCGAAGATATAGATATAAGCGTAGTCGATTTTACCGTCACCATCTTTATCGGCATTATCAAGTCCCACGCGAGCTACTTCTGCATCATAATCGGGTACTTCGCCATAACACCACATACCAGATGCAGTTGTGTTACTTGCATCAGCATCATCGCTTTGGTAAACAGTCGCTACAGGAATAATATTACACAAGTCGGCATCTTTTGCACTAACACGTGTAGCAACACCTGTTATCGGGTCGATAGATACTGTTTTGCGGAAACCGCGACCAACATAGAACGAGCCTGTATTGATTGAATACTGCGAAATGGGGGTTACGATAAACAACTCGCCGTTAAATTCAAATGTTGAACCGCCAGGGTTGTTTACACGAGAGTGGAAGTCATATATACGACCTTCGGCATTAACAGTTGGAGTAGCTGCAGCATAACCTTCAACACCTTTTACATTCAATGAATAAGGACTGCCTGCAATTGTGTTACCATCGCGGTCGTTCAAAGTTCCTTCGTGCGTTACTCGACCGACAGTATTGTCTATCACAAGATTGCGATAAAGATTTGATCGCAAGTTAAACACAAACTGATGTCCATTACGGCCTTCGCAGTTAACGGGGAACGCATAGTTTTCGTTTGCCGACTTATAGGGTTGTGGTCCTGACGTAGTCTGTGTATTTTGGTTTGTACCATTTTCATGATAAACGCCAACGAGTGTTGCTTTGAGAGTTGTACCGCTACCGGCTTTCAAGTTTATCACATAAACTGCACGACCTTGTGAGGGAACTACATATAGGTAACCTCCTTCAGTACTAAACACGTCACCGCTCATACTGAAGTAGTCAACACGGCCACCCATAGTGTAATCATTAGTGTAAGCCTGTTGTTGTTCTTCCAAATCGATACCTGCTCCAACAAAGTCAACGGTGTATGCAGTATACGTTCCGTTTGCTTCGGGCTTGTAAACCACACCGTCGGTCAACGGATATTGATATTCATATATGTAACACCAATCAGTGCTATTATATGCACCGACACCTCTTACAAAGACATTACCGGCATCATCGACAGCGACACCACGAGTTTGGTTATGGCGAATGGGAGTATTCAAAGATAACAATTTACCACCAACCATTTTGCCATTAGATTGGGCTTGAGCATCGGCATCAAACACGATAATACCACCAGTCGACGTTCCTGCATCGGCAATATCTTTTGTCACGCTACCTTCAGCTACATGACCATTGAAACGTTGAGCCACATACCATTTACCATCGCGGAATGTACCTTGTGTGTAAATATTTGCCTTATAGAAAGGTGCATATTCACCACACACGCCGTCGGCGATTTCATATTGCATATGTTCATCGTCAAGGTCAAAGTTGTAAATTTCGGTAATCGTGTATTTGGGTTTAGACCAGTCGCGCGAACCGATAGTCACAGTTTTCACGCTGCTCCTTGCTGGTGCACTGTTATCAAGTCCGTTATAATATGTTGTTATTTCATATTGATGTGTAGTATTGGCCTTGGCATTATAGTCAACCTTTACAAATGCTGCCACATGTTCTTCACCGGTAATTTTTTGACCATCGCGATAAATGTCGTAACTGTCAGGTTTGAGACCATAGCTCGGATAGTCCCAATATAATTGAGCCATACAAAGGCCCGGATAGGCCTGTTCTCCGAATATGTAAATCCAACGGGGAGCAATGGGTATAAACTTGGGAGTAATTCCTACTGATTCGTCTGACACGACACCTTCTACATCACCAAATATTGGCGTTACGCGATAAACATATGTGCGGGGCACATTTTTAATACCATATTTGTAATAATGGATGTTAACATGTACAAAAGGATTGTCAACAGTTGGCAATGTTGTGGTAGTGCCGGCTGAATACCAACTTGAGCTCAACTCACCGTTGCCCAAATTGTATGTGTACTTATATTCCACCTTGTAGCTTGTGGGTTGTGTTGACCAACCTGGATTAGCCGACCACACAATTTCAGCATTTTGACGACCAATATAGTTAGGATCGTCATCTTCAACCACTGTTGCGCTCAAGTTGCTGACAGGTGTTGTGGGGGTTGTAGGTTTTGCTGTTGCT
>JAFPCM010000174.1 GCA_017390185.1 Muribaculaceae bacterium | reverse complement strand
TCATAACAAACTGATTATTATATCCTCACCCCCTCCGAACTCGCGAGCTCGTTCTCGTCCCCCTATCCACTTCGTGGCAGAGGGACACTTGACAACACAACGACCCCGGAAACACTAGGTTTGTGCACCAGCAAGTCCTCCTCTGCTTTTTGCGGAGAAATTTCGGAGCAAAAAATAGGGGAGGTGGGGCAAAGCCCCGGAGGGGTTAAGGATAAACTATGTGCCAACAAGTATATACTAGCCTTTTTTATTTCAATTCCCACATATGGTCAATGATCTCGGAACAATAACACGGGTTGCCGCTGATACACAAGCCATAAAAACGTGTTCCTTTGCGTTTTTCGGCCTTAATCTTATCAAGCGTGATTGACATTGGGTTTGAAAAACAGAAATCGCTCACAAGCAACACATCGGCCATTTCAAAATTTTCGGTGCCGAGCGCTCTCATCACATCACGAAACATCAATTCTCCATCGGTGCCGCCGGTAAACTGCATTGCCAAAAATTGGTCAACGGCACGCCAATTTTCCGAACTGGTGAGTTCAAGCGTGCGAGTGCGCACCGAATAGGATATCAAAAAACACCTACGATGTTGCTTTTTAGCCATCTGAAGCACCTGCATCACAAGCGACTTGGCAATCGCCTCAGGACGACCACTCATCGATCCACTCGTGTCAACGCATAATATAATGGGGCCAAGTTCAAGGCGCGGCCGCAGCTCTTTTTCGACAGTTTTCACCGGCTTTTTGCTCAACGGACGGCTTGAGAACTGTTGCAACTGTTTTGACGCATAACGCTGGTAAAACAGCGTCTCGGTCTCATTATCGGCAAGCAACGCAATCTCAGCCGGAATCACCGACTGCAAGTCGTTACCCAACTCAATTCCCTCTATATCCTCGTGTGACACGCCATGCGACAGCAAAAACGGCAAATAGCGATATTTTATGCTATCCTCCTCCTTGGTCGATGTCTCTTGCTCACGGCCGAGCTTATGCACGATTTCCTTCAGCTTGGGATAACGATAAAATGCGCTCATCTTATCCTTTAATGTCAAATAATCTTCCGAGCCATAGTCGCGCATTCTCTTTTCAAAGCTGCCCTTATTGATTCCAAGCAATTTTTTCTTTGTGCGCTGCAAGCCCTTTTCGGCCGCCGTGCGCCAATCGCCACACATCATTTTAAAAACCAATTCGTTGTCAAAAGTCGGGTCTTGCAACATAAATTTATATCCATTGAGATTGACATCTTCGTCAGAGTATTTCGTTGCGATGTTGCGCACCACCTCTGGCCACATCTGGCGCTTGGTATCGATATCGGCCTCCTCAAACTTTTGAAGCAGTTCCATTTCCTTGTCATACTCCGTGTCGATGGGCACATACTGCTTGAGCATCTGCTCAAAAAAGTCGAGCAGCGAACGCTTTATCGACTCGCGCCAATTAGTGTCTATCATACACAGATACTTGTTACTCGGCTCGTTGAGCACCTCTTGCAGATAATCGGCAAGAGGGTCGAGCGAATAACTTTCGGGCATCACGCCGTTCTCGACATAATAGTCAAAATATCCGGCATAACGCCCCAATGGCACTTTAAATCGCAACATGATCAGGCTAAATTTGAATTATTGAGCATGTGCACACGTGTCTCGTCAAGAGTTTTCATTACTTGTGTCAAACGCGTTTTTACAAGAGCTACATCGGCATCCGACACAAACATATTGCCACCCGACTCTACCACATCGGCACGCCGTTGCATCTCTTTCCTCACTTCTTCAAGACGATCTACAAGCCCTTGAGATTTTTCGCCAAGAATGGTCACCGTGTTTTTATCTTTACAAGGCTTTGGCTGCGGAAGAGGCACAACACTCCCTATATGTTCAATCACATAAGGTGTTCCGTCAATCTCGAGTCCTCCGGGAATACGGCGCAACGATACATTGAGCGAACCCTGGCCCATTTGCGTTGACGCAAACGGAGTGCTCAAGTCAAGGCGACTGATTACATTTGCGCCCAAGAATTGGCTTTCATACACCATGCCTTGTGTCTTGCTTTTATTGTCGAGATACTTATAATCGTGAATGTGAAAATAGCAATCACCCATTCCATAACCCAACACTCGCGCATAAAAATGCTTGTACACCTTAAACTGCGACACATCAGCCGGGTTGGCCTTCATTGCCGATTTGCCCTCGTTTTTACCTTTTAACGACTCTTTGAGCAATGCCGATGTCTGCTTTTTCACATCCCAAAACACCGAGTCAAACACTATATCGACTACCCTACTGATACACTCCGTCTTATTCCACAACATGTGTAGCAACAGCACCAAATCAGACTCGTCAATCTCGCTGCGCCCGTTCATAAATGCCGACGCCTGCAACAACCCGAAAGCCTTTTTCCAACGGCGGTCAGAAATATAGTAGGCCCAAGGCGACAAGTCGTTTTCACCGTCTTCGCTCATCTGAGCATTCATCTGCTGACGAATATATGTAATTGCACCGAGAATGTGCTTAGGAATGTTCACCTTACGCATTTGCTCACGCCATTGGGCATAAATCTCATCGGTAATAAGCAAATTTGCAGGAACGTCAACCTTATCAGCCACTTGACTGCGCAACATCTTACAAAATGTTGACTCTTTAGTGATGCAGTTTGACACCACACGCACCATAAAGCGGTCCCACAACGCTTCGAGACCCTCGTCCTCATTAGGCAATTCGTTTGATGCGGCAAGCAAGCATTTCATGGGCAAATCAATCACCTGCTGTCCGTTGCGAAAAATCCTCTCGTTAATAGCGGTGAGCAATGTGTTTTGAATCGACGGACCGGCTTTCCATATCTCATCAAGAAAAACAATGTCGGCACTCGGCAGATAACCCTCGACACAACGCTCATAGCGGTCCTCGTTTTTCAGTTTCGAAATAGACACCGGGCCAAAAATCTCGTCGGGAGTAGAAAATCGCGACATTAAGTATTCAAACGATGTTCCACCGGCAAATGCCTCCTTCAGTCGGCGAGCCACCATACTCTTGGCCGTTCCCGGAGGGCCAAGCAAAAACAGACTTTCGCCCGCCACACAACACAGCAAGCCCAATGCGACAATCTGCTCCTTTTCCAACAAATCTTTTGAAATAATATCCAGCAACCTGGATGCGTGTTCTTTCACATTCATAATAGCGTGCTTTTAGTGATTAAGAATAATACAAATATAGCAAAAATCAGCCAAAACTGCAACCTTGCGGCCAACTATTTATCAACAATGTTTGACCACAGTCTCAAATAGCACTGACACTTTTATTGCATTCTCAAAATAATTGCGTAAATTTGTGGTCTAAAACCGATTAACTTTAACAAAATGAACTTTATAGAAGAATTGACCTGGCGCGGTATGATTCACACCGTAATGCCCGGCACCGAAGAACAACTCAGCAAAGAAATGACTACGGCTTACTTGGGTATCGACCCCACAGCCGACTCACTTCACATAGGACACTTGGTGGGCGTTATGATGCTCAAGCATTTCCAACGCGCCGGCCACAAACCCATCGCTCTCGTTGGCGGTGCTACCGGTATGATTGGCGACCCATCAATGAAAAGCCAGGAACGCAAACTCCTTGACGAAGAAACATTGCGCCACAACCAGGAAGCCATCAAAAAACAATTGGCTAAATTCCTCGACTTTGACAGCGATGCTCCCAACGCCGCCGAATTGGTTAACAACTACGATTGGATGAAACCATTCTCATTCCTTGATTTCATTCGCGATGTGGGCAAACACATCACTGTTAACTATATGATGGCAAAAGACTCTGTGAAAAAACGCCTCTCTGGCGAGTCACAACAAGGCATGTCGTTCACAGAATTCTCTTACCAATTGGTTCAAGGATACGACTTCCTCACTCTTTACAAAGAGAAAAACTGCAAATTGCAACTTGGCGGCTCTGACCAATGGGGCAATATTACCACAGGAACCGAGCTCATTCGTCGCACTGTAGGCGGTGAAGCATACGCTCTAACTTGCCCCCTTATCACAAAAGCCGACGGCACAAAATTCGGTAAAACCGAGAGCGGAAATGTTTGGCTTGACCCCCGCTACACATCTCCCTACAAGTTCTACCAATTCTGGCTAAATGTAGCAGACGACGACGCCGAAAAATATATCAAGATTTTCACCGAGCTCTCTCGCGAAGAAATCGACGAACTCGTTGCTTTGCAAGCACAAGACCCCGGCCAACGCCCCTTGCAAAAACGCCTTGCAAAAGAAATCACCACAATGGTTCACTCTGCCGAAGAATATGAAGCTGCAGTCGAAGCATCTCAAATTCTTTTCAGCAACAAGGCTTCTGAAACACTCCACAAAATCGACGAAGACACACTCCTCGCAGTATTTGAAGGTGTGCCTCAATTTGAAGTAGCTCTCGCCGACATCGAAGCTGGCGTGAAACTCGTTGACTTGCTCACCGAAAAAGCGGCAGTATTCCCCTCTAAAGGCGAATTGCGCAAACTCGCACAAGGTGGTGGCGTTTCGGTAAACAAAGAAAAAGTTACCGATGTAAATATGACTGTTGACACACAAATGTTGCTCAACGGCAAGTATATTTTAGCTCAAAAAGGCAAAAAGAACTATTATTTGCTAATTGCGAAATAATTTTTCGCAAAAAACTTGCACAGTATAAAAATAGTTCGTACCTTTGCATCGCTTTAGGTCAGAAGACTTGGGCATCATGATAGTCTTATGGTGTAATGGTAGCACTACAGTTTTTGGTTCTGTCTGTCTAGGTTCGAATCCTGGTAAGACTACTTGCAAAAAAGCTAATCGCAATGCGGTTAGCTTTTTTGTTTTATACCCCACAATAAAATAAGGCTAGTATATACTTGTTGGCACATAGTTTATCCTTAACCCCTCCGGGGCTTCGCCCCTATAGCTACGGTGAGTCTCGCTTACGTGTACCGGCTATCGCCGACATCCACTGCTCGCTCACTCGTGAGCACTTCGTGGTTCC
>JAFPCM010000173.1 GCA_017390185.1 Muribaculaceae bacterium | reverse complement strand
GGTAGCTATGCCGACGCATCGGCTTGTAGCAACGAGGTGGCAAGTGAGCGTCAAATGGTGCGCGACTATATCGTAAACTCGGTAAAATACTGGGCCAACGAATATCACTTTGATGGCTTCCGTTTTGACCTCATGGGTATTCTTGACATCGAGACAATGAATCTCGTTCGCGCCGAGTTGGACAAAATAGATCCCACTATCTTTGTTTATGGCGAGGGATGGGCTGCCGCTGCTCCCGTAATTCCCACCGAGCAATGCGCCATGAAAGCCAACGCCCACATGATGCCCGGCATCGCAGTATTTAGCGACGACTTGCGCGACGGCGTAAAGGGTCACTTCAGCCAAGCAACCGGTCGTGGCTTTGCCACCGGCGAAAAGGATTGCGAAGAGAGCGTTAAGTTTGGCATTGTGGGTGCTACTGAACACCCTCAAATCAACTACGAACTCGTAAACTACTCAAAGGCTCCCTACGCCAACCATCCTACACAAGTCATCAACTATGTGTCGTGTCACGACGACATGTGCCTCACCGATAAATTGCGTGCTTCGATGCCCGAGGCCGACGAGAAAACCCTGCAACGCTATGCCCGCCTGGCTCAAACTATCGTTTTCACTTCGCAAGGCGTTCCCTTTATGTTTACCGGTGAGGAAATTTTCCGCGACAAGAAAGGCGTTCACAATAGTTTCTGCTCGCCCGACGAAATTAACGCAATTGACTGGAACCTCAAAAGCCAAAACCGCGAGCAATTTGACTACTATCGTCAACTCATTCAACTCCGCAAGTCGCACCCCGCATTCCGCTTGACTACAGCCGAACAAGTGCGCAAACACTTGCAATTTATTGAAAACACCCCCGAGCAAGTTGTGGCATACACACTCAACGACAACGCCGGTGGCGACGAATGGAACCAAATCGTGGTTGCATTCAATGGTAGCAATGAGCCCCGCGAAATAGCCATTCCTCAAGGCACTTGGATGGTAATTGCCAACGATGCAAGCATCGATTTGAGTGGAAACATCAAACTCGAAGGCGACAAAGCAACCATTGCACCAAGTGCTTCTCTCATTTTGGCTCGATAACTTCAAGTAGCAATACAGAGCGAAAAAGTAAAACTTCTACATTAAAAAATCATAATAAACCCGAGGAGAAAACAAATTTCTCCTCGGGTTTTATCGTTATTCAAGCAATATTGCTATCTTTGTAGCAAAATTTGGTATAGTATGGCCGACACTTCTAAGGTGAAAATCGAACTACTGCGACAGCATTTTGAAAAACTTGTAGCACAACTCTCTCTGTTACAACAAGAGCGTAACAACTTGATGAAAAATGTAGAAGAGTTACAAGAACAACTTGCTGCTCGTGATATAAAGATTGCACAACTCTCAGAAGAATTAGCGCAATGCGAAGTCCGCTATAAAAATCTCCAAATCTCGCAAGGTGCTCAAATAGATGCCCAACAATTGCAAGAGAATAGAGAGAAATTTGCCAATTTGGTGCGGGAAATAGATAAGTGTATCTCTTTACTAAACGAATAATATCATGGATGGTGCCGATAACTTTAAGATTAAAGTGAGACTTGCCGATATCGAGCAACCTTTCAGCCTCACTGTCAAGCGTGACACCGAGGAAGAAAGAATTTTTCGCGAGGCTACCAAAATGATAAATACATATTACAACGAGTATAAAAATCGTATAAAAGGGCTCGATAGCACATCATACTACGGCATGGTTGCGCTACTCATTGCCCGTCTATATATCGATGCTTCCGACAACAACAACCGTGTGGAGGCTCAACTCGATCTTTTGGAAAAAGAAATTGCTACTTATCTCAACTCTATAAAATAGTAACGAACTACCCGGTAGTTCTACATTATAAACGATTTTACAACCGCACCTCTGGCAGGCCACTTATGGCATGCCCGTGGTGCTTTTTTTATAACCAATTATCTTAAGAAAAATGAACATTATACTCACAATTGGTCTGATACTGGCAGCTATCATTATTGGTGCTGTTGCATCACACATTATCAACAAAACGCTTCTGGCAAGCAGGGCACAAACTATTATCGATGAGGCTAAAAAAGAAGCCGAAGTTCTCACTAAAAACAAACTACTTGAGGTCAAAGAAGAGTTCTTGCAAAGAAAAGCCGAACTCGAAAAACAAGTTAATGCCCGAAACTCAAAACTGCAATCGGCCGAAGCCAAACTCAAACAACGCGAATTGCAGTTGAGCCAACAACAAAGCGAATTGCAACGACGCAAAAACGAAGCCGACAACGCAAAGAACAACTACGAGAAACAACTCGAAGTTGTTGAAAAGAAAGAGGCCGAACTCGAACGCATGTATAAATCGGAAATCGAACAACTCGAGCGCATATCGGGTCTCTCGGCCGAAGAGGCTAAAGAGCGACTCATTCAATCGCTCATCGACGAGGCTAAAACATCGGCTGCGTCATACATCAATGACATAATGGACGATGCAAAACTCACTGCCAACAAAGAGGCTAAACGCATTATCATACAAAGCATTCAACGCGTTGCTACCGAAACCGCAATCGAAAACTCGGTTACTGTATTCCACATCGAGTCTGACGAAATGAAAGGTCGCATCATTGGTCGCGAAGGTCGCAACATTCGCGCTCTCGAGGCTGCAACCGGTGTTGAAATAATCGTTGACGACACCCCCGAAGCAATCGTTCTATCGGCCTTCGACCCTGTTCGTCGCGAAATTGCCCGTTTGGCTCTACACCAACTCGTTACCGACGGCCGCATTCACCCCGCTCGCATCGAAGAGGTTGTTGCTAAAGTGAAAAAACAAATCGAAGAAGAAATTATTGAAACCGGTAAACGCACCGCTATCGACCTCGGTATTCATGGTTTGCACCCCGAGCTCATTCGCCTCGTAGGTAAAATGAAATATCGTTCTTCTTACGGACAAAACCTCTTGCAACACTCGCGCGAGACAGCCAATCTTTGTGCTGTAATGGCTTCGGAGTTGGGTCTCAATCCCAAGAAAGCTCGCCGCGCAGGTCTCTTGCACGATATAGGCAAAGTGCCCGACGAAGAGCCCGAATTGCCACACGCATTGCTCGGTATGAAAATGGCCGAAAAATATAAAGAGAAACCCGATATTTGCAACGCCATTGGCGCACACCACGACGAGACCGAGATGAATAGCCTCTTGGCTCCCATCGTGCAAGTATGCGACGCCATTTCGGGTGCCCGTCCCGGTGCTCGCCGCGAAATCGTTGAAGCCTATATCAAACGCCTCAATGACCTTGAGCAACTCGCTCTCTCATACCCCGGCGTTACAAAAACATATGCCATTCAAGCCGGTCGCGAACTCCGCGTAATCGTAGGCGCCGACAAGATCGACGACTTGGAGACAGAGCGTCTGTCAAGCGAAATTGCCAAGCGCATTCAAGACGAAATGACATATCCCGGACAAGTGAAGATTACCGTAATTCGCGAAACTCGTGCCGTAAGCTTTGCAAAATAAAATTCACCAACACATATCTATAAAGCATTATGGACAACTCCATCAACGACAATATAGAAAAGAGTGAATTTGACGCCCGAGAGTACCGACGAAAAGAGACCAAACTCGAGGTTTACGACTGGCTCAAAGACCTCCCCGAATCGCAAAATGAAAACGACCTCGTAGAGGTGCGTTTCAAAAATACGCGCAAAGGATACTACCGCAATACCGCGCACCTGAAACTTCAAGTAGGCGATATTGTTGCCGTAGAAGCTTCGCCCGGTCATGACATTGGCGAGGTAACACTCATGGGACGACTCGTGCCCCTGCAAATGCGCAAACACGCATCGAAACACGAAGTCGAACTCAAACGCATATATCGCAAAGCCAAGCCCAACGATATAGAAAAATATGAAGAGGCAAAGGCTCGCGAGCACAGTACAATGATTCGCGCAAGAAAGATTGCCGAAGAATTGGGCCTGAACATGAAAATCGGCGATGTAGAATACCAAGGCGACGGAAACAAAGCCATATTCTATTATATTGCCGACGATCGTGTCGACTTCCGCCAACTCATCAAAGTATTGGCCGATGTCTTCAAAGTACGCATCGAAATGAAACAAATTGGTGTGCGTCAAGAGGCCGGACGAATTGGCGGTATCGGGCCATGCGGCCGCGAGTTGTGTTGCGCAGGGTGGATGACAAATTTCGTCTCGGTTGCAACAAGTGCTGCTCGATACCAAGACATTTCACTCAACCCACAAAAATTGGCCGGACAATGTGCCAAACTAAAATGCTGTCTCAACTTTGAGGTCGATGCCTATGTAGAGGCCCGAAAAAAACTCCCTTCAAAAGAAATCGAACTCGAGACAAAAGACAATACATACTTCTTCTTCAAGGCCGATATTTTTGCCCGTCTCATCACCTACTCGACCG
>JAFPCM010000172.1 GCA_017390185.1 Muribaculaceae bacterium | reverse complement strand
ATGTGGCTGGCGTTGTGTTGGCGCAGTTCATCAACAGGGCGAAATCCCCATGTTACGCCCACCGACTCAATGCCGGCATTGGCTGCGGTGTCCATGTCCACGCCCGAGTCGCCGATATACAACACATTGCCTATTTCGGTGGGGTGTTTGCTCAAAATGTCGTGAACAATAGCGGGGTGTGGCTTGGGGGGATATTGGTCTTTTTGCCCCTCGACAGCCACCCACGACAAGTGAGAGAAATAGTGATTGATGATTTCGACCACTGCCGAGTGATATTTGTTTGATGCCACAGCAAGTGCTATGCCGCGACTGTTGAGCGAGTTGAGCATAGTCATTATGCCGTCGTAGGGGCGGGTATTGACTGTGAGATGAGCATCGTAGTAGTGCGCAAAGTGTTGTCGCAGTTGCTGAACGGTATCTTCGTTTTGATGCTCGGGTGGCAATACTCGTTCAAGCAGGCGTTTCACGCCGTTGCCTACAAAAAACGGGTAGGCCGATACGGGATGTGTCGGAAAACCCATTTGCTGCAATGCATGATTGGCTGCGATTGCAAGATCGTCAATGGTGTTGAGCAGCGTGCCGTCAAGGTCAAAGATGAGCAACTGTTTCATGTTGAGTCGTGATTAGAATGGATAGCCGACGGCAAAGTGGAAGGTGGCATCTCGGCCCCAACGGGGATTAATGAGCGGCCACTTCTCTTGGTTGATCGCGGGATTGTAGGCTTTCATGCCGAGGTCAAATCGCAGTAGGAAGAAAGTGAAATCGAGTCTCAATCCGGCTCCATAGGCCAAGGCTATTTCTTTGTAAAACGAATTGAATGCAAATTTTCCGTCGGGCTGATTTTCATAATTGTGCATGGTCCACACATTGCCGGCATCGACAAACAGTGCCCCTTCGAGAACCCAAAACAGTTTGGCACGATATTCAACGCTTAAATCAAGGCGAATGTCGCCACATTGATTGATGAAGTTGCTCACAGAGTTGTGGGAATTGTATCGGCCCGGGCCGAGGGTGCGCACATTCCAACCTCTGACGCCATTGGCGCCACCGGCATAAAAACGCTTTTCGAATGGCAACATCGACGAGTTGCCATAAGGAACACCCACACCCATTCCGGCATGAAAGGCAAGGGTGTTGCGCGCATCGAAATTGAGATTGAGATTATAGTCAAAGTCGGCTTTGACATATTGGGCATACTGAATGCCGAAGATTTTGTAGGCCCCTTCATCGCGTTTTGCGCCGAAAAGGTTTGATAGCCCATAGAGCAAGTTGCCTGCCATTTCGGCCGAAGCACGCAGCGTGTACACCGATGGCTGAATGGCCTCTCGGCGCAACACCGACGATGGCAAACGCTTGTTGGTGGCATAGTAGGTATAGCCCATCTTCATGATGAAGTGGTCTTCATAACTATATCGCAATAGCGGATTGTCGGGTGCTATTTCGTCAATGAAGTTGAGCGTGCTTTGTGGCAGATACACATAGTTGATGTCGAGGAAATCGTAGGTGCGGCGCACGGTGTTTTTGCGGTTGGCCCATTGATATTTCCAACCGGCACCGGCAATGATGCGAGTGTACTCTGGACGTTCTTGGTAGTTAAATGAAACGGCAAACTGAGTAGATGCATTCATTCGCTGCTTGAACTCTTTGGACAAGAACGGACTCATGAACTTGGGGA
Source organism: Muribaculaceae bacterium (assembly GCA_017390185.1). GTDB lineage: Bacteria > Bacteroidota > Bacteroidia > Bacteroidales > Muribaculaceae > RGIG4079. The sequence continues at coordinate 1,205 of JAFPCM010000172.1, read as the reverse complement.
ATGTGATGCCTACCTCGCCGGCATACTCGGTGTATCGGTCGTTGATGAGGCCTTCAAAGTCGCCAGAGATGCTCTCATAGGCCGCGCGGAATTTGGTCGTAAGCAATTCCGAACCTCTTGCCAAGTTGCGATGTTGGTAGGTAAGTCCCACACCAAAGCCCAAGTCGCCCTCGGAGTTGGTGCCTTCGAGCTCGGCGGTAAATCCTTGTTTGTTACCACGCGAAAGCAGAATGTAGGCATCCATGAAAATGTCGGCGCCCACTTCGGCCACAGGCTCAAGGTTGATGTTGATGTAGCGAAGAATGCCTAATCGGCCGAGCGACTCATAGGTGCGGTCGACCTTGCTTGATTCATAGAGCGAATTGGGCGCAATATGACAGCACTCTTCGAGCACACTTGGTCGCAAATAGCGGTCGGGACCATAGAGTATGGTCAGCCCTTTGTAGTGGATGGTATCGCTATAAGCATAGTAGGTGGTGTCGCGCAGGGCATTATAGTCGGTGACATATACCACATTGCGAATGTAGTATTGTCGGTGATTGCGAATTTTTACTGATTTATCTTTTGACGATGCCGCGGGGTGAACGTTAAGCGTCAGGTCAATGTCTTTTGAGCCCGCTGCGGTGTCGGCTGTGAAAGTGATGTGCTCTTTGGTGAAGCCATAAAAGCCCTTGTTGCGCATTCGCTCGGTGATGAGTATTCGCTCGGCATCAAGGTCGTTGCGGTCAAATAAGTTGCCCGGGTGGATAGATGTCAGAGCGGTGTCGGCATAGATGTATGGGGCGATTGTGGTGTCCTTGACATCATAAGAGATTGAAGAAATGCGATGAGGCTCGCCGGCATGGATAGTGTAGTTGACATTGATTTTTTTCTTCTTGTCGCGGCGAACGGTGTCGACATCGACAGTTGCGCCGAGATAGCCTTTGTTGATCAGAGCCTGTTGCAGTTGCAACACTGATGCGTCGGTGAGTTTGTCGTCATACAACACCGGGGCTTGTCCCAAGCGTTGCAACCAGCGGTTATACCATTTTGTGGTATCGCGTCCCGACAGACTGTAAGTGGCCAATTGCAGTTTGGCAAAGCCGAGAACGGTGTGGTTGGGCGTCTGTCGCAGATAATTGCGCAATTCGCTCTCTTTGAGCTCTGGCGCATCTTTGATGTCAATCTTGACTTTGTCGACAAGCAACTGTCCCTCGGGTACATGT
>JAFPCM010000022.1 GCA_017390185.1 Muribaculaceae bacterium | reverse complement strand
GAGTAGATTTCGGAATAGTGGTTATTGGTAAGGATGATACCATTAGCCGATTCCATTGGGGTACGAAGATAACCCATGTCGCCAATTTCGTAGTTGTCGAGCTGGGCATATCCAGTGGCTGATGTGAGAAGAAGTGCAGCTAAAGCTGATTTCTTCGCGAATGAAAGTAAATTTAAATGCATAATAAAATAGGTTTAATTGATAGTTTTCATGATGAATGATATACAAACTTAGGCAAGTTAGTAATTGTTTGCAAAATTATAAATAAAAGTAAAGCGATATGCTAAAATAACTAAATTTAACAAATGTAAGTATGCAGAGAGTGTGCATTGCTGCATTCTCTCTGCATAAATGGTGCTTTATCGTGTTGTGAGGGCTGTTCCTCTTGTTGAGGTTTGTCTCACAAATTGGGATCTATTGGGTAATTTCGTTTGATTTTTTGGTTGATTTCACTGATTATGGCCGTAGAGTGTATTTTGCAACCCCGATTTTGCCAAAAAATCAGAGACGAAATTGGCTACCTGAGAATTTTGTGTGATATAACACGTCTGTCGGTAGTATATATTTTAGCAATGTATACACCAGCCGGCAAATGCTTGATATTTAGTGTTGAACTGTAATCACAATCGGCAATAACTGCACCGTTGCTGGCAAGTAATTCGATTCGTTTGGGCGAAATGCCTGAAACGGTGAGATCTGTTCCGTTCATTATAATCGAGAACATTGAATTACTGTTGATGTTACCAATTTGGGTAGGGTTTGCGGTAGATGTACCATGTAGAATTACCCATTGATACACATCTTTGCCTAATAGGACAACACTATGGAGGGTGATAAAGTAATCTTGATATCCGTCGCCATCTTCGTCACCTCCCCAAGAGCCAACTTCGGTGGGGTGGAATTTGACTGTTATGACGGCGTTCTGGGCCGAAAGATAACAAAAACAGCCGCAAGTCTTAATGTTGCGGCTGTTTTGTCTGTGGCGTTATGCTATTTGCTTTCGGTTTCGTCATACCATTTTGAGTACATGAGGTAATTTCGCGCTATCTTTTGGTTGATTTCGCGGCTTTGGGCCGGGTCGACCATTTTGATGAATTTGGCAGGTGCTCCTCCCCATAGTTCGTTCGGGCCGATTTTGGTTTTTGAAAGCACAACGCTACCTGCTGCAACGAGAGCGCCTTCTCCCACTTCTGCATCGTCCATTACAACAGCCCCCATGCCGATGAGTGCCAGGTTGTGGATTTTTGCGCCGTGGATGGTGACATTGTGGCCGATTGATACGTCATCGCCAATTTCTATTGTCGATTTTTGGTATAGAGTGTGGAGAACCGAGCCGTCTTGGATGTTAACACGGTTGCCAATTCTGATTGAATTGACGTCGCCTCGCAAAACGGTGTTGAACCAGATGCTGCATTCATCGCCCATAACAACGTCTCCGATGATGGTGGCGTTGTCGGCCAAGAAGCAATCGCGGCCAATGGTGGGTGTGATGCCGAGTAGCGGTTTGATTAATGCCATATTATAATAATGTGTTTAGTTGTTTAACGGGGCTGTTTTTGCTTTGAGCCATGCAGCTTGCTCTTCGTTTAAGGCTGGAGAGAGTCGCTCATAAACTGTTGCGTGGTAGTTGTCAATCCACTCGATTTCTTCGGCCGACATTATTGATGTGTCAAAAAGGTTGCGGTCAAAGGGGAAGAGTGTGAGTGTTTCAAAGCGGTAGAATTCGCCAAAATCGGTGGTGAATGCGGGTATGGTGAGTACGAGGTTCTCGCAACGAATGCCGTGAGCACCTTCGCGGTAAATGCCAGGCTCGTTTGATGTAATCATGCCGGGCATCAATGGGGTGGGGTTTTCGTTGAGGCGAATGTTTTGAGGACCTTCGTGTACGTTGAGGAAGTGTCCGACGCCGTGGCCTGTGCCGTGGAGGTAGTTAAGACCTTCTTTCCACAAGGCGATGCGGGCCATTGCATCGAGTTGTGCGCCGCGAGTGCCGGCGGGGAAGATTGATGTGGCGATGGCGATGTGTCCCTTCATCACGAGGGTGAAGTCGCGTCGTTGTTGGTCGGTTGTTTGGCCGAGTGAAACTGTGCGAGTGATGTCGGTGGTGCCATCAAGATATTGTGCGCCTGAGTCAAAGAGGAAGAGGTTGTCGGGTTTGAGAGTCGCATTGCTTTCTTCAGTAGCCGAGTAGTGAACGATAGCGCCGTGAGCGCCATATCCGGCGATGGGGTTGAAGCTGTCGTCGAAGTAAAGTTCGCCTTCGCTGCGATATTTTGCGGCGAGTTCGCCCACCTCGATTTCGGTGAGAGCGATGTCGTTTGCCATGCGGCGCTCAATTTCCATGAAAAGTTTAACCAACGCAACACCATCGCGTGTCATGGCCTGTTTGAGACCGTTGATTTGTGTTTCGTTTTTGCGCGCTTTGGGCATTGCTACGGGTGACGAACCGCAAACTACACGGTTGCCGAGTGTGGCGGCAAGGCGTTCAACAGTGGCAGCGGCGTTGATGAGCACCTTCTCGTCGGCGGGGAGGTTGCCGAGCCATGCTTCAACATCGGCATAAGGCGCAACGCCCACGTTGTTGCTGTTGAGGTGTTCGCTCATCTCGGGACTGATTTTCATCGGGTCGATGAAGAGGATAGAGCCGTTGGGCGAGAGGTACAGGAATGATGTTGCTACGGGGTTGAATTCGACGTCGTTGCAACGGATATTGAGAGTCCATGCGATTTCGTCGAGAGCTGAAATGAATACGCTTGTAGCTCCTTGCGCTTTGGTGTTGGCAAGAACGATGTTTATTTTTGACGCAGCATCTTGTCCGGCATAATTGAGCTCGTGAACAAAAGCTTTGCCTTCGGGCAATGCGGGGCGGTCTTCCCAAATGCGGTCGATGGGATTGAAATTGTCGTCAACATTGATGCCTGAGCTGGCGAGAGCTTGACGCATTGTCGCTGTTTCGAGAGTAGAGAATACCATGCCGTTGATGCCTACAATGTCTCCATTGTTGAGGTTGGCGGCGAGGTAGGTGCTGATTGAAGGGGTGTCGATCAATCCATCTTTCATCAAAATGATTTCGGTGTCAGAGAGTTGGTCGGCAGCCTGAATGAAATAGCGAGAGTCGGTCCAAAGCAATGCTTTGTCGGTGGTTACGACCAAAGAGCCGGCCGAGCCAGTGAATCCGCTCAGCCAACGGCGAATTTGCCAATGGTCAGAGATATACTCGCTCTGGTGAGGATCGGTTTGCGGAATTATTGTTGCGCTGATGCCGGCAGATCGCATTTCGGCACGAAGCGCGGCAAGACGGAGTCGGATGTTTTCTTTCATATTATATATAATAATGTGTATATCGGTTAGAGATTTATGTCGAGTGCAAACTTACGAAAAAAAAGTGAGGTCGTGATTGCATATATACTAAAATGTTACTAATTTTGTCTAACGAAAGTCGCATATGCCAGAAACGAAAAGAGTTTTTTGGCGGTAGTTGAGAGAGTGTGAACTAATTAAGAACGCGAGGGAGTGTGTCCCGATTGAAATTTTTTCGCAAAATAAGTGGAAAATGTTTGGTAGAATCAAAAAGTTGATGTACCTTTGCACTCGCTTGACAATCTAAACGATTGCGGCAAAAGACCTATGCCTCTTTAGCTCAGTTGGCCAGAGCACGTGATTTGTAATCTCGGGGTCGTTGGTTCGAATCCGACAAGAGGCTCAAAAACAATGACCTACGGGTCGTGGCCGGGCGAATACCAGAGTGGCCAAATGGGGCAGACTGTAAATCTGCTGGCTTATGCCTTCGGTGGTTCGAATCCATCTTCGCCCACTTTTGCTATGCAAAAGATTGCCAATGTAGCTCAGGGGTAGAGCACTTCCTTGGTAAGGAAGAGGTCACGGGTTCAAATCCCGTCATCGGCTCAACAAAGACCTCGATAGCGAAGAGTTACCGGGGCAATTAACGAAGAACAAATTAATCTATTTTTAAAATAAAACAGTTATGGCTAAAGAGAAATTCGAAAGAAGCAAACCGCATGTTAACATCGGTACTATTGGTCACGTTGACCACGGTAAGACTACTTTGACTGCAGCTATCACTACAGT
>JAFPCM010000171.1 GCA_017390185.1 Muribaculaceae bacterium | reverse complement strand
TACAAATGTTGATAGGACAATTTGTTGCAGATGGTTCACATCTATATACTGATGAATATCAAGCATACAATGGATTGGGCAATAAGTATCAACATTCTGTAGTACAACACGGAGCAAAGCAATTTGTGAAAGGTAGTTCGTCAACTAATACGATAGAAGGATTTTGGGCTCACTTCAAGCGAATGGTCTTTGGAACATATCACTTTGTTAGTGTGAAATACCTTCAAAGATATATTGATGAAGCAGTCTATCGTTGGAATACCCAACTTAATGATGAAGGAAAGAGATTTGATATGATGTTATCAAAATCAATAGGAATATGCACCTATCAAGATGTAAAGAATGTTGCATAACATTAAATAAAACGCAAATAATAAACTATTTATAATATAAAAAGAAATAATATGGGTAAAAAGATTATAACGTTAACAGAATCAGAGTTAAAAGAGATGATATATAATGCAGTGTTACCAATGTTAAATGAGATTGGAGCAAAAACATATGCAACAGTACATCAGGCAACAAATAGAGCTAAACAAAACAATCAACAAGGTAATTATATTCATCAAATTAATGCTACAAAACAAAAAACAAATGATGATATAATTGCACAAGGGATTGTTTTAGAACCCCAAGCAGCGGATTCAATGATAAATCCTTATAAGAATATTAGATATATGTTTTATTGCCATAATTTAAGGCAGAATACAGGTATCGTACTTTTTCAATTGGATGAATTATACGAATTAACGAATAATAAAGCTGTATTAAAAGGAGATATTGTTTTCAATAATAAACAAATGAATGGCAGTATTATTGTAGATATGCAAACACTAAATGTTGTGTATCATCACAATTCATCAAGAAAAAAATATCCATTAGAAATTGATAATAGATTTGCCTCACAATGGAATAAACTTTGTTCAACTTTGCAACAAGCATCTCAATTAATATAAACTTGTTGCTTAAAATAATGATAAAACAATGTAGTCTATGAATTATATTTTAAAATGCCCAAGTTGTGGGTTGATTATTGAATGTATGGCAGGTGAAGACGATGAAACAAAAAAAAGAATTTTATTTAACGAAAACGGAACACATAAAATGAAATTTGCGACTTGCAGATGTGGAAATAAATTTGAATTGAATGAAAAAACAAGAACTATTCAATATTAGTAACACAATTGTCTTCAATTAATTCTTCATTGTATTTATGTGCAGCATTTTTTGCATCATCAAGAGATGTATATCTATCATCTAAAATGATTATTTCATCATTTTCATATTTAGCAACACCATAATATCCTGTTGTTAACAAAGTTTCTTCAGTTGCAAAAAAGATTTGTTTCATATTAATAGAATTTTAATCATATCAAACTATTGCAAATATAACAATAAATAGCGTAGCCGACAAAGACTACGCTATTTATTTTTCAATATTTTGTGCCAACAAAGTTATAGTTCCCTAAATTTTTACTTCTTCTGGAGATTTCTTAACAACAGCACCGGTTGCCACAAATGTCGCAGTCAGAGACAATGCGACAATACTCATTATTCTTTTGATTTTCATGGTTATGTCTTTTAACCTTGCAAAGGTAGAATTTTTCTGTTAATTGTCAAACCTTTTCGTCCAGACACTTATCTATTTGCTCTTATTTTCTATATAATTTTGCTCAGCTCACAAATTTTTGGAAACATTGTGGGATGTTGCCAATGTAACCCTCGGAGTTGGCCGTTTTGTTGACAATGTTAAGCAAGGAAATGTTGGAGACGCTGTATTAGATGGCTTGGGAGTTGTAGTAGATGTTGCTACCGTAATACTACCTGGACTGTCTGGCGGGGCCGGAGCAGCAATAAAAGGCGCCCGAGCGACTTGTCGCTTTTAGTTTTGACGACCAAAATACACTCCATTTTGGCCTTATTCAGTCCTTATACCCCCAAAAATTTGCGAGAAATCAAATTTGCCACTAATTTTGCCCACCACAACCCTATATCACTAACAATGAAACGACTAATATATATTGCAATTTTGTGCATAGCAACATCAGCATGCGCCCAAGCCGTTGACTATGCCCGTGAGTTTGAAAAGATGGGTATGGTCAACGTACAAGACATTGACAGCACCATTGTTGTCGACATAAAATACTCAAGCGACAATAATTTCACTGGCATGAATTTATATGGCGACTTACATGACGCATACCTTCGCCCCGAGGTGGCCGCTATGCTCGCAAATGCCAACAAGGCCCTAAAAGCAATTGACGCCAACTATAGTTTGGTGGTTTATGATGCTGCGCGCCCGTTCAGTTGCCAAAAGTTAATGTTTGAAAAGGTTCAAGGCACCGAGTTTAGCCAATATGTCTCAGACCCACACAAAGGCGGCGGACACCACAACTTTGGTTGCGCTGTCGATGTCACATTATTATATTATGGTGTGCCGGTGGATATGGGAACCGAGTTTGACTGCTTCGACTCGCTGTCACACATTGAAAATGAAGAACAAAATCTTGCTAACGGAACCCTCAGCCGCGAAGCCTACAATAACCGCCAAATATTGCGCAAGGTCATGACCAATGCCGGTTTTGACACCGAGCCATACGAATGGTGGCATTTCTCACACTACACCATTGAGCAGGTGCGTAAAGAAATGCCACGCATTAATTTCTAATTTATATTACCATTCGATTTTCACAGCCACCGATTGCATTTGTGCCGGAATGGGCGGTGTGAGTTTGGCTATTTTCACCATGCCACCTTCTATCAGCGGAAACCGCGCCATCAATGCCTCTCGCAGACGGTAGGCCACATGTTCAAGCAACTGTGACGGTTGAGCCATCACTTGCTTGGCCTCCTCTACTATCAACGCATAGTTAAGCGTTCCGTCAAGGTCATCGTTAAGCATTGCGGCCTGAGCAGGATACTTGACATGCACAGTCACCTCAAACTCATTGCCCACGGCACGTTCCTGAGGCATTACACCGTGATGGGCATACACACGCAACGCATTTACCTCGATTGTAATGGTCATGATTGCTTATTTATATTATAACTTTTCAACGAGAGCAAAGTCGAGTTGCTTGCGGTCAAGGTTGGCACGTGCAATTTGCACCTTCACCTTGTCTCCCAAGCGATAACGCTCGCCACGACGACGGCCCACAAGACAATAATTTCGCTCGTCGAGTTCAAAATAGTCATCGGGCAAATCGCGCACGGGAATCAATCCCTCACACTTGTTTTCGTCAAGCTCGACATACAAGCCCCACTCGGTAACGCCCGAGATTACGCCTTCATATACCTCGCCCAAGTGGTCGTTGAGATACTCCACTTGTTTGTATTTGATTGATGCACGCTCGGCATTGGCTGCCAATTGCTCCATATCTGACGAGTGACGGCATTGTTCTTCAAGTTTGGCCACATTCACGCTGCGGCCGCCATTAAGATAACGGTCGAGCAAGCGGTGAACGAGCATATCGGGATAACGGCGAATGGGCGATGTAAAGTGGGTATAATACTCAAATCCCAAGCCATAGTGACCGATATTGGTAGTTGTGTATATCGCTTTTGACATTGAGCGAATGGCAAGTGTCGACAACAGGTTTTCTTCGCCCTTGCCCTTAACCTCAACAAGCATGCGGTTGATTGAACGGTTGATTTCGAGCGGAGTACCCTGCGATTTCACTTTGTAACCAAATGCTCGTGACAATGTTGAGAGGTCTGACAATTTGTCGATATTGGGAACATCGTGCACACGATATACAAATGCCTTTGCTTTCTTTTTGTCGCCTACTTTGCCTATAGCCTGCGCAACAGTGCGGTTGGCAAGCAACATAAATTCTTCAATGAGTTTGTTGGCATCTTTTGACTCTTTGAAATATACACCCACGGGATGTCCGGTTTCATCAATGTCAAAACGCACCTCTACACGATCAAAATCCACTGCACCGTTGTCATAACGTTGCTGGCGCATGATTTTGGCCAAACGGTCAAGTGTGAGAATCTCTTCGGAATATTCGCCAACACCAGTCTCAATAATCTCCTGCGCTTCTTCATAAGTAAATCGGCGGTTGCTGCAAGTAACTGTACGAGCAATGCGCGAATTTATCACTTGTGCCTCGTTGTTCATCTCAAAGATGCACGAAAACGTGAGTTTGTCCTCATTGGGGCGGAGCGAGCAGACACCGTTGCTCAAATGCTCGGGCAACATGGGCACAACACGGTCAACGAGATAAACCGATGTGGCACGCTTTTGAGCCTCGCGGTCAATGATTGTATCGGGAGTTACATAGTGAGTAACATCGGCAATGTGAACACCCACCTCATAGTTGCCGTTTTCAAGCACTCGCAACGACAAAGCATCGTCAAAGTCTTTGGCATCTTTGGGGTCTATGGTCATTGTTGTAACATTGCGCATATCAACGCGTGCGGCAACCACCTCATCGGTAATACCGGCATCAATACGTTGGGCAGCACGGTCAACAGCCTCGGGATAACGATAAGGCAAACCAAATTCGGCCAATATTGCATGAATTTCGGCATCATTTTCGCCTTTTTTGCCAAGTATATCAATAACCTCGCCTTTGGGATTCTTATGATCCTCGGGCCACACTGTGATGCGAGCCACAGCCTTGTCGCCGGTTACACCGCCTTTGAGTTTATTGCGAGGAATCACAATGTCATTAGCAAGAAATTTTGAGTCGGTGAGCAAGTAAGCGACATGCTTTTCCACCTGCAATGTACCAATAAACACCTGATCGTTTTTCTCGACAATTTCCACCACACGCGCTTCGGGTTCGGCGCCATGACGGTGAGCTGCAATCATCACTTTCACTTTGTCGCCGTTAAGGGCGTGCATCGAGTTGCGCTCGGCAACAAATATCATTTCGTCATCATCTTCTACAACCACACCGTTCTTGCCATTGCTGCGGCGAACAAATGTACCCAAGCTCATGCTTGAACGCTGATGTGTCTTATATTTACCGGGCGATGTTTCAACAAGTTCTCCGTCAAATGCAAGACCGGCAAGAATCATTGCCACTTCACGCTGATGCATAGGGCTTGCGGCCTTGACAGCCTGCGACACTTGCTTATAGTTGAAAGTCTTGTTCTCTTGTGCAGCGACATACTCGCGCACTCGACGACGCAGTTCTCTGTTTGAGATTTTGCCTCCTTTTGATGATTTTGCCATAGTAATAATTTCTACAGGTGTTTTTATAAAATGAAGGCGCATCGCATTTGCGACACGCCTTTTATATTAAGCGTCAATGTTAGCGTAATTTGCGTTTGCTTCAATAAAGTCTCGACGAGGACCGACTTCGTCGCCCATGAGCATTGAGAAAATGCGTTCGGCTTCGGCGGCGTCGTTGATGGTAACCTGTTTGAGTGTACGGTGTGAGGGTGACATTGTTGTCTCTCTCAATTCCTCAGCGCTCATTTCACCAAGACCTTTATAACGCTGAATGGTGACTTTGTCGCCATGTTCGGCCATGAAGCGTTGGATATCTACATCGTCCCAACAGTATTTCTCGATTTTGCCTTTTTTACATTTGTACAAAGGAGGAGTTGCGAGATAGAGGTAACCGCGTTCGATAACGGGGCGCATGCAACGGAAGAAGAATGTCATCAACAATGTTGCAATGTGACTACCATCGACATCGGCATCGGTCATGATGATAATCTTGTGATAAGCGATGCGAGAGAGGTTTACTTCTTTGGGGTCTTCTTCAGTGCCGATTGTCACACGCATAGCGCGGAAAAGACTTGTAATTTCCTGATTATCAAGAATCTTATGTTCCATTGCTTTTTCCACATTGAGGATTTTACCACGCAATGGGAGAATAGCTTGGAATGTGCGGTCGCGGCCTTGCTTTGCAGTACCACCCGCAGAGTCCCCTTCGACAAGGAACAATTCACATTCTTCGGCATGACGTGATGAGCAGTCAGACAATTTACCAGGCAAGCCGCCACCAGAGAGTGGTGATTTGCGTTGAATTTTTTCGCGGGCATTGCGAGCTGCGTGACGAGCTTGTGCAGCAAGCACAACTTTTTCAACAATGGTTTTAGCTTGTTTGGGATGCTCTTCCAAATAATATTTCAAAGCCTCGCTCACTGCGGTCTGCACAGCACCGATAACTTCGTTGTTACCAAGTTTTGTTTTGGTCTGGCCTTCAAACTGGGGTTCCATAACCTTAACCGAAACGACTGCAGTAAGACCTTCGCGGAAGTCGGCAGGGTCAATGTCGATTTTTACTTTGTCAAGCAATTTTGAATCTTCGGCATATTTTTTGAGCGTAGATGTCAAACCGCGACGGAAGCCTGTCAAGTGTGTACCGCCCTCGATAGTGTTAATGTTGTTTACGTATGAGTAAACATTTTCGTTGAACGAACTGTTGTAGGTTAACGCCACTTCGACGGGAATACCTTGACGCTCGGTGTTGAGGTGAATAACATCGCCAATCAGCGACTCTTTGTTTCCGTCAATATATTCAACAAACTCGCGCAAACCATCTTGCGAGAAGAACACTTCATGTTTAGGCTCGCCCGCTTCATTCACTTTGCGTTTGTCTGTAAGCGACAAGTGAATTCCGGCATTCAAAAATGCGAGGTCACGAAGACGGTTGGCCAATGTGCCGTAATCATATTCAGTCACTGTAAACACGCTTGCATCGGGCAAGAATGTCACGCAAGTACCTGTGCGATCGGTTTCGCCCACTACGCGCAATTCGGTTGTGGGTTTACCGTAGGCATATTCCTGAACATGCACTTTACCCTCGCGGCACACTTCGGCACGAAGATATGACGACAATGCGTTCACACATGACACACCCACACCATGGAGACCGCCCGACACTTTATAAGAGCCTTTGTCAAACTTACCTCCGGCGTGAAGCACTGTGAGAACCACTTCAAGAGCCGATTTGTTTTCTTTTTCGTGCATACCCACAGGGATACCACGACCGTTATCGACTACTGTTATAGAGTTGTTTTCGTTAATTGTTACATCAATATGACTGGCATATCCGGCGAGAGCCTCGTCGATAGAGTTATCCACCACTTCATAAACCAAGTGATGAAGACCTTTTACACCGATATCGCCAATGTACATCGCAGGACGCTTGCGCACTGCCTCCAAGCCTTCCAAGACCTGAATACTACTCGCGCCATATTCCTCTTTTTCTTCTGACATATATTTTGTTTTGTTTGATTTTGTTCGTTTAATTTCGCACGCCGAAAAGCCGTCAAAAACAGCCACTCGGCACGGGTCGCTAAAAACCAAACAAAATTACTAATAAATTATGTGATTACCAAATTTCGCAAAGCGATTTTAACGCGTTTTTTAAGATTATTTTGAAGCAAAGCTTGTCAAACCCACACCCAAACGCAACACGCGCCAAATTTGCGCCGCAAAACAGTCCCAAACAGCATTTTTCCGCCAAGCCAACAATGCCTTCTCACGCTCCTCACACTTCAACCCAAAAACAACCACCAGAGCACCCCTTACTCCGACAAGACAACACACAAAAAACACAGGCACCCACTTTGACGACCAAAACCGACGCCATGCGACCGCCAAAACCACAGCCGCTGACAACCAAAACTTCGGCTATGACAACCAAAACACACAAAAATCGGCTCCAATTGTAAAAAAATGCAAAAATACCGCACATTATTTGCGGAATGTTTGGTGGTTTCGAAAATAGTCCCTACCTTTGCATCGCTTTTAACAACCGGGATGTAGCTCAGCCAGGTTAGAGTACGCGTCTGGGGGGCGTGTGGTCGGAAGTTCGAATCTTCTCATCCCGACTGGTTAGCTAAAAAGACTCAAGCAATCGCTTGGGTCTTTTTTATTTCATCACCGCAAAAAACAGCACGACAAACACAAACAATACCCGGTACACAAAGCGGTTAGAACACTATAATCAATTGTTGTATATTTGCATCAAAGTCAGTAATCGGGGTTATCCCATTCTTTTTTGAATCGGAAACCAATTGCCCTGCTGACTTTTTTTGTGCGCTCAACACACAAGCCACTGCACACAAAAAAAATGGGACTTGCGCCCCATTTCCATGCATATTCTTTCACATCAAGTTTCCTATACTTTTTCCCACGTAAAGTTCCACTTGCTACCTTTGACAGCCCGCACACGATAGGCCAAATTATGCAAAGGGCGCAGCAACATTCTCACAGGCAACATCAGAAACACACGACGACCGCCAAGACTGCACGCGAGTTTTTTCCACGCAAACATCAACGGAAGCCACAAACACAGTGAAACGGCTGTTACTATCGCCAACGCAAACAGATTGGGCAAAGCCGACAATATCGCGCCTACCGACAACAGCAGCCACAACCACGCCATAGCCGAACAAAAGCCGAACAATCGGCGCGCACCGCCATAAACAAATCGCGATGTAAAGGTATACCGGGCCTTGATGTCGCGGTAAACATCGCGACAATCGCGTCGGTAAACAATACGCACCTGCGACTCTGTCGATAACTCGACTGCCGTGTTTTGGGGAGTGGCGATTTCGCTTATAAAAATATCGTCATCGCCATACTGCAAATTCAAAGATTGTGAGAATCCGCGATTTTTGAAGAATAGCTCGCGGCTATACCCGATATTGGCATCAATGCCACGATAGGGACGGCCAGCCAACGCACTCGAAAGATATGTTGCAGCATCGGCCAACGCATTATAGGCACGCTTGCGCGCACCAAATCGCATGTCGTCTTCGGGCGAATAACATGCATAGCCAAGAACCACCTGCTTACCGCGGGCAAAATGACGCGCCATGAGCGACAACCAACGAGATGACTGCACCCGACACGACGAGCGAGTCATTATCACATAGTCATATCGCGCAGCCTTGACGCCGATGGTCAACGACAGTTTTTTGCGGCTCAAATATCGTGAACCCTCGGGAGCATAGGTGTGGCTCAAATTAGGGTGATGTTGCATCAATGCTGTAACAATATCTTTAGTAGTTTCAGATGCGCCATCGTTAACCACAATCACCTCAAAACCAGCGGGATAATCTTGCGCCAAAATATCTGGCAACATCTTGCCAAGATTTTCTGAATCGTTATTTGAATACACTATCACCGAGACCTTTGGCATAGCAGCAGGCACATCCTCGGCATCGCAACGCGACACACATCGCGCCACCGACAGCAAACGGCTTCGATACACAACAAGAAGCACCAACACCGGTATTAGCAGCGCCGATAATAACACAATGGTTTCAACCGATAGAGTCAACGAAAATAGATCTGTGTGTGTCAGCATAAAAATACAAACATCAAAAAAAGGGTAAAAACTTATTTTGACTGCAAATTTACTAATAAAAAATGATTACATTTGCAGTCCTAAAACAAAAAAACGCCAACGAGCATAATAAAAAACCACCCGGCTCGTTAGTAATCT
>JAFPCM010000170.1 GCA_017390185.1 Muribaculaceae bacterium | reverse complement strand
TTCCGGACTTGTAGATTTTGAAATGTTTGGCTAAATTTGGAATAAGTTTAACCATTTTATCAGCTATCATTTAATGCTACTAAACTAAAACTCATTATGAGCAACACAATCGAACAAAACAGACAAAAATTTGTCGAGCTATTGAAATCTACCGAACGCGACGGCGTAGAATATATCATTGAAGACCTTGATGCATGGGGCTTCTTCACTGCACCTGCATCGTCAAATCAACACCTCAACTACGAAGGCGGTCTTGCCGAGCATTCGCTCAATGTGTATGAAATGGCTGTGATGCTTCGCGAGCAAATCATTGCCCGCCGACCCGACTTGAAACCTCGTCTGCCCATGGATGGTATTATCATCTCAAGCCTCTTGCACGATGTGTGTAAAAGCCGCATATATCGCAAAGTTACACGCCGAAAACGCGACGCTATCGGTGCGAATGAAACATACGAAACATTTGAGGTAGATTATTCTGACCTCCCCATTGGTCACGGCGAAAAATCTGTAATCATGATATTGCGCAGCGGCATGTATCTCGAAGACGATGAGGTTACAGCAATTCGATGGCACATGTCGGCATGGGACCTCCCATTCCAAAGCTATGAAATGACCAAGTCGCTCAATGTAGCTCGCGATCGTTGCCCGTTAAGTAGTCTTATCCATTCGGCCGACACATTAGCGGCAAACCTCATCGAACGTAACGCCGAAACCATTAATTAGGCAGTTTGCAATCACTAGGTCAACAAAGATAATGTTTGGCACATAATTTGTTGTTATTACCTACAGATTACAACGACAATTATGACCGATAAAGAAATATACAATAAAAGACAACTCATAGTCGCAGATGCTCGTCAAAAGCATCTTCACAATACATTCAACCAATTAACTAATTGGGCCGAAGAATTGGGCGATTGGCAATTAACCGATGAGGTAAAACGACTCGAAGAGTCATACCTCATGATGTTGCGTTATGCCCTTGACGGCATAGAAGACCCGTCACGACAAGATGTTTACAACGGTATTATCGATTCAATATACCGCTGCGTCGACCGCATGGCTCGCAAATCATTAAAAAACGACTCTTCATCAAAAGTCTATTTCTCAACATTGCGATTGCTGGAAATGCAACGAGTGGGAAACATCGGCCAACTCATTGAACGATACACCCACAGCCTATCGCAATCATCGCTATATAATCTTATTACCGATTCATCACAAAACACAACAAATAGGCGTGATGCGTCAATAAATAACGAGCGATTAGAAAGTGACATTTTCAACAGAGTGTGGACGACCTATCCACTCTCTGTCGACGACACATCGGCAATTGAACAAGCACTACAATCACAGGCATTACCCTCGCATTTCAAACAGCTGTTAATTTCAGCGTTGTTGCTTGGAGCACTTGACTATTATGAAGACGCGCGATTGAAATTGTTGCTTTCCGCTTACCAGCAAGAAGACAAAACACTTGCACTCACTGCGTTGTGTGCGGCAATGATAATCATGAGCCGACACCACTCACGCATTAACAATCCACGCATCGTCAACCAGCTCAAATCATTGGCCGAAATGCCATCGTGGCACAAAGATGTCACCACAGCATTCTTGCAATTAATTCGCACTCGCGACACTGAACGAGTTTCTCGCAAAATGCAAGATGAGTTGCTGCCCGAAATGATGAAATTCCGCCCTGACACAACGGGCAAATTCAACATAGACAAGCTATCGGACATCGACATCAACTCGCTCGAAGAAAATCCGGAATGGCAAGAAATGCTTGAAAATTCAGGCATTGGCGAGAAGATGAAAGAACTCACCGAAATGCAACAAGACGGAAGCGATGTGTTTATGAGCACATTTGCCCACTTGAAATCTTACTCATTCTTCTCAACAGTTAGCAACTGGTTCCTCCCATTTCACATCGACCACACCGAAGTAGTCGACGCTATGGGCCATGACAGTGTGTTTGCCGAATTAATCGCCTCTTCGCCACACTTATGTAATTCCGACAAATACTCTTTTGCGTTGTCGCTCAAATCGGTTCCCGAGTCTCAACGCTCCATGATGATGTCGCAACTTGACTCGCAAAACATCATTGTAGCCGAACTGCGCAACGCCTCTCTCTCAGCAGCAACACAACAGCACGAAAACATCATCAACAAATATGTGCAAGATCTATATCGATTCTTTCACCTATATCGTGCAAAAGATGATTTCCCCAATCCATTTAAGTCGCTGTCCAACCTAATAGACATTCCTGTATTAAAGCACAATTTGAAAGATACTGAGACACTGTCGATTGTCGCAGAATTTTATTTCAAACGCAAGTATTACAACGAAGCCTACAACACTTTTTCTCTTGTAGCCGAAAACTCGCGTCCACATGCTGCTCTATTCCAAAAAATGGGCTATTCTCTGCAACAGATGGGCAACACATCCAAAGCCATCAGCCTATATGAACAAGCCGAATTGCTGAACGCCGAAAGTCAATGGACTATCCGCAATCTCGCCGCTTGCCATAAAACTCTCGGCCAATTTGGTGAAGCACTTAAATACTATCAACGACTTGAAACCATGCGACCCGATGATGTGTCAATTGCCTTAAATATAGGACATTGTTATCTCGCTCTCGACAACATCAAGGAAGCATTGCACAATTACTATAAAGCCGAGTTTCTCGATGAGCAGTCAACACGAGCTTGGCGTCCGGTAGCTTGGTGCCTTATGCTTAACCGCGATTTTGATCAAAGCCTTGCATACTACAATCGCATCATCAACAATGAGCCTACCGCTGCCGATTATTTGAATCTCGGGCATCTACATCTTGCAAGCGGTCAGGCCACCAAAGCCATTGATGCCTACAAACAATCTATCGCAGCCGAAGGAAGCTCGATCGACACGTTTATTAACGGCATCAAAAACGACGAATCGACACTACTTTCGCTTGGCGTCAACGCCGAAATGATATCATTTATCATCGATGCAGTGCAATATGCATCTAAACAATGATTTTGCGACTTGCTAATAAAGTCGTAACTTTGTGGCAAAACAACAAAATCCCTAAAATAATTATGAAAAAAGTATTCATAGCATTAACAACATTAGTTACACTCGGATTAACATCTTGTATGGAAAATCAGATTAAAGAAAATCCTTTTTACAGCGAATTTGACACTCCCCACGCTACAGTGCCATTCAGCAAAATCGACATCTCTCATTATGAGGCAGCAATCGACAGCGGCATTGTTCTCAACAATCAGGCCATCGATGCCATTGTCAACCAACGTTCGCGTCCAACTTTTGAAAACACAATTCTCGCGCTCGAAAACAGCGACCGTGACCTCAACCGTGTGTTAAATGTTTTTTACCCTTTAACATCGGCTTTGAGCGATGACCAGTTGATGGAAATCTCAATCAGAGTATCAGCTAAATTGTCAGAACACTCTACAAGCATCTCACTTAACGAAGGTTTGTGGAACCGCATCAAAGAAGTGTATGACATGCGCGAATCGCTCAACCTTGATCCCGAAGACAGCATGCTCTTGCAACGCACTTATGACTCTTTTGCGCGTTCAGGTGCACTCCTTCAAGGCGAAGACCGCGAAAAGTATCGCGCACTTTCTGCCGAATTGTCAGAACTCACCACTCGCTTTGGCCAAAATGTTCAAAAAGAACTTGCTACATATGAAATTTGGCTGACAGCCGAAGACCTCGAAGGACTCCCCGAAAGCTCAATTGAGGCTGCCGCTCTTGCCGCTACTGAAAAAGGTCGTGAAGGTGAATATCTTTTCACTCTCGCTCAACCCACATATATGGCCTTCATGAAATACTCTTCTCGTGCCGATTTGCGCGAAAAGATGTATCGTCTTTACAACGGCCGCAACCTCAAGGGTGAATACTCAAATGTTGAGGTCATGAAACGAATTGCAGATGTTCGTCGCCAAATTGCCAACCTTTTTGGCCACAACACTTACGCTTCTTACAGTTTGGAACGCACAATGGCTGAAAAACCCGAGAATGTGTTCAACCTCCTCAACAGCTTGCGCGATGCTTATCGTCCAGCTCAATTAGCCGAGTTTGAAGAATTAACAAAATTTGCCTCAGAAACAGAAGGTCGTCCCGTAACAATCAATGCTTGGGATTACAGCTATTATTCAAACAAACTCAAAAACGCCAAATATTCTTATAGCGAAGAAGAACTCCGTCCCTATTTCGAACTCAACAATGTTATTGACGGCGTGTTTGGCCTTGCGACAAAACTTTATGGCATAACATTCAGCAAAGCTGACAATGTAGAAGTATACCACCCCGACGTTACTGCATTTGAAGTAAAAGACTCTGTTGGCGAATACATCGGTATGATTTACACCGACTTCTTCCCTCGCGACAGCAAACGCCCCGGTGCTTGGATGACTGGCTTCAAAGACCAACAAATCACAGCCGACAGCGTAAACATTCGCCCCCACGTGTCAATCGTGATGAACTTTACAAAACCCACTGCAACCAAGCCCTCATTGCTCACTTTCTATGAAGTTGAAACATTCCTTCATGAGTTTGGTCACGCAATTCACGGTTTGTTGGCAAACACAAAATATGCGTCACTTTCAGGAACATCGGTTTACCGTGACTTTGTAGAGCTCCCCTCACAATTCAACGAAAACTACCTCACCCAAAAAGAATTCCTTGACGGTTTTGCTCGCCACTACGAAACAGGCGAAGCCATTCCTCAAGAACTCGTTGACAAAATCATTGCTTCATCACAATATGGTGCTGCTTATGCTTGCCTCCGTCAGCTCAACTTTGGTCTTGTCGACATGGCTTGGCACACAATCACAGCACCCGTTGAAGATGCTGTTGCATTTGAAATCAACGCATCAAAACCCGTTGAAATGTTTGAGCCTGTTGACTCTTGCTTGTTCTCACCCCAATTCAGCCACATCTTTGCAGGCGGTTATGCTGCAGGCTATTATAGCTACAAATGGGCTGAAGTTCTTGATGCCGATGCGTTCTCGGTATTCCAAGCAAACGGCATCTACGACAAAGCCTCGGCTGATGCTTTCCGTGAAAACATCCTTATGATGGGTGGAACAGTTCATCCTGCCGAACTTTATCGCCGATTCCGTGGCCAAGACGCTACTATCGACGCCCTCTTAAAACGCGACGGAATTAATCAATAAACCGATTAATAAACCCAATAATAACCCGACCAAGGTACAACCTCGGCCGGGTTTATTTTTGTCGGTTAATGCATGCCACTGTATGTTTGTGTGTTTTAATTGAAATTAATTGCTCACAATCGCACTTTTCTTGAAATTATGTAGTATCTTTGTAGGCATAATGGGTGAAGAGAAACTAAAGACAACAGCACGAGTTTCATTTACTGAATATTTGTGTAGCAAGAAACTGCGCCGCACGCCTGAACGATATGCCATTTTGGATCAGGTGTGTGAATTGTCTGAACACTTTTATGTAGATTCGCTTCATGCCAAACTCGAACAAGAGGGTTTTCATGTTAGCAAGGCCACAGTCTACAATACAATGGATTTGCTGGTAGACTGCGGATTGGTTCGCAAACACCAATTCAACAATCAGCCCGCTCAATATGAACGAGTATCAGGCCCGGGTAATCACCACCACTTGATTTGCACCCAATGTGGCAAAGTGAAGGAAGTTAAAGATCCCGAGCTGATGAAAACTATGGACTCGCGACGCTATCCGACTTTTAATGCGGCCTATTTCGCTATTTATGTTTACGGAGTGTGTTCTCGATGCCAACGCAAAAACAAGAAAAAGAAATAAATTAATATAATCACAATAAACCCAAAAACTCAATCATGAAAGTTGATGTGTTACTCGGACTCCAATGGGGTGACGAAGGAAAAGGTAAAGTAGTTGATGTGCTCACTCCTCGCTACGATGCAGTGGCACGCTTCCAAGGCGGTCCTAATGCTGGGCACACTCTTGAATTCGAAGGCAAGAAATATGTGCTTCGCTCTATTCCGTCAGGTATTTTCCAACACGGACAAGTTAACATTATCGGTAACGGTGTTGTTCTCGACCCCGTATTATTCCAAGAAGAAGCCCAAGGTCTTGAAGAAAGCGGCATAAAGCTCAAGGAAATCCTCAAGATTTCAAAGAAAGTACATCTCATTATGCCCACTCACCGATTACTTGATGCTGCTAACGAAAAAGCCAAAGGTGGCGCTAAAATCGGCACAACAGGAAAAGGTATCGGTCCCACATATACCGACAAAGTGAGCCGAAACGGTATCCGTCTCGGTGATGTACTCCACAACTTTGATGAAAAATATGCTAATGCACGCAATCGCCACGTCGCAATGCTCGAATCAATGGGCGAAAAGCCTGAGTTTGCCGAACTCGAACAACGCTGGCTCAATGCTATCGAATATATCAAAGGTTATGAAATCGTAGACAGCGAACACCTCATCAACTCAATGCTTCGTGAAGGCAAGTCTATTTTGTGCGAGGGCGCTCAAGGCACATTGCTCGATGTTGACTTTGGTTCATATCCTTTCGTAACATCATCTAACACAATTTGTGCGGGTGCATGTTCTGGTCTCGGTGTTGCTCCCAACAAAATCGGCGAAGTATTTGGTATCTTTAAAGCATATTGCACACGCGTAGGTAGTGGCCCATTCCCCACCGAATTGTTTGACGAAACAGGCAAACGCATTCGCGATCTCGGTCACGAATATGGTGCAGTTACAGGCCGTGAACGTCGCTGTGGCTGGATTGACCTTGTTGCATTGCGCTATTCAATCATGATTAACGGTGTAACACAACTCATCATGATGAAGAGCGACGTCCTTGACGACTTTGACGAAATCAAGGCTTGTGTCGGCTACAAAATCAACGGCAAAGAAACTCGCGACTTCCCCTTCTCTATTGAAGAAGGCATTGAGCCCATCTATGTGACAATGCCCGGCTGGAAAACCGATATGACCCAATTCAAGAGCGAAAGCCAATTCCCCAAAGAATTTGCCGACTATATCAAATTCCTTGAAGCCGAGCTCGAAACTCCCATCACAATCGTATCAATCGGTCCCGACCGCGAACAAACAATCGAAAGAAACAAATAAAGACAACAAATTATGGCAAAGATTAAACCATTCAAAGGCGTTCGTCCACCACAACAAATGGTGACAGAAGTAGCATCACGCCCCTATGATGTTCTCAATTCAGAAGAAGCACGCCAAGAGGCTGAAGGCAACGCCAAATCACTATATCACATCATCAAACCCGAAATCGACTTTGCTCCCGGCACTGATGAACACGATCCTTGCGTATATGACAAAGCTGTTGAAAACTTCAACGCATTCCAAGAAAACGGCTGGCTCGTTCAAGACGAAAAAGAGCACTATTATATCTATGCTCAAACAATGGACGGCCGCACACAATATGGTATCGTTGTAGCAGCAAATGTTGAAGACTACATGAGCGGCCGCATCAAAAAGCATGAGTTAACTCGTCGCGACAAAGAAGAAGACCGCATGAAACATGTGCGTTGCAACAACGCTAACATCGAGCCTGTATTCTTTGCATTCCCCGACAACGAAGCTCTCGAACAAATCATCCGCGACACTACTGCCGGAGAACCCGAATATGACTTTGTTGCTCCCGACGGTTTCGGTCACCATTTTTGGGTGATTAAAGACGAGGCTACTATTGCCGAAATCACTCGCTTGTTTGGCGAAATTCCCTACCTCTACATCGCAGACGGTCACCACCGCACAGCTGCTGCGGCTCTCGTTGGCAACGAAAAAGCGACTCAAAACCCCAACCATACAGGTAACGAAGAATACAACTACTTCCTCGCTGTATGTTTCCCCGCTTCTCACCTCAAAATCATTGACTACAACCGCGTAGTTAAAGATCTCAACGGTTTGTCGGCACAAGAATTCCTTGCACGCATCGAAAACGACTTCGTGGTAGAAGCCAAAGGTAGCGAAGAATACCGCCCTAACGCCCTTCACAATTTCTCACTCTACCTTGAAGGCCAATGGTATTCACTCACAGCTCGCGAAGGTCGCTATAACGACGCCGACCCCATAGGTGTTCTTGACGTAACCATCTCATCTGACCTCATCTTGCGCGACATTTTGGGTATCACCGACTTGCGTAGCGACAAACGCATTGACTTCGTTGGTGGCATTCGTGGCCTTGGCGAGTTGAAACGCCGCGTTGACAGTGGTGAAATGGCTATGGCTCTCGCACTCTACCCCGTTTCTATGGACCAATTGATGAACATCGCCGACACAGGCAACATCATGCCGCCCAAAACAACATGGTTTGAACCCAAACTCCGCTCAGGATTGGTTATCCACAAACTCAACGACTAATTCACAATTACCAATAAAGCCGGAGACACAATCTCCGGCTTATTTTATTTATGGCAATAACAACAAAAACGTATAAAATAAGCCACAGCTACTATTCAAGCGCTGTCATCAAGCAATGGCTTAAACAATGGTGGATGGTGATATCATTCCCTGTTATCGCACAGATACTGCTTGCCGTTTACAACGACATCATATTTCTATACACCGGCTTTATGACAATGTTTGTCATATTTCCCATTATTTATATGTTTGTGTTTTACTATTATGCGCTCGCTCCAGAATCAAGATATTCGACACTCCCCAAGCATCTTGAGATCAACAAGAACGAAATTGCCATAATATATGAACCAATTGACGAAAATATTCCCGCGCCCAAGCCCGAAACAATATCATCGGCTCGCATAACAGACATAAAGCACCTAAAACAGCAACTGTTTCTTATTCTTGACAACAATCAATACAAGTTTATAATATTACCTTTCACAGCCCTTGAAAACGCCACAGACATAACGCAAATCGAATCGATGCTGATGAAACGACAACAAAATGCACTATAACATTGCATTTTACCAATAAATTAGTTAACTTTGTTGTTTAAATATTGTAAATTAAGATATCTATGCCTAATATATCACAACGTGGCCAAATAATGCCCGAATCACCTATTCGCAAACTTGTTCCCTTATCAAATGCAGCAAAGGAACGAGGCGTTAAGGTATATCACCTCAACATCGGCCAGCCCGACCTTCCTTCACCCAAAGAAGGATTGGATATTCTCAAGTCTGTTGACCGCAAAGTATTGGAATACAGCCCGTCAGAAGGTCTTCTCACACTTCGCCAAAAACTCGAAAAATATTACAAACGTTTCAACATCAATGTTGATGTCGACGATATCATCGTAACAACTGGTGGTTCAGAGGCTGTTTTGTTTGCTTTCATGGCGTGCCTTGACCCCGGAGACGAAATAATCGTACCCGAGCCTGCGTATGCCAATTACATGGCATTTGCCATTTCGGCAGGAGCCAAAATCGTTACAGTGCCTTCAAGCATCGATGAAGGTTTTGCACTCCCCCCTGTAGAAAAATTTGAAGCTCTTATCACGCCCAAAACCAAGGGTATCCTCATTTGCAACCCCAACAATCCCACAGGCTATCTCTACACACAAAAAGAGATGAACCAAATCCGCGACATCGTCAAGAAATATGATTTATTCTTGTTCTCCGATGAAGTTTATCGCGAATTTTGCTATACAGGTGCACCATATATTTCGGCTTTCCACTTGCCTGAAATCGAAGAGCAGGTTGTACTTATCGACTCAGTGTCAAAACGATATAGCGAATGTGGAATTCGCATTGGAGCAATCATCACAAAACACAAAGAACTGAAGAAAAATGTGATGAAATTCTGCCAAGCACGCTTGAGCCCCCCTCTTTTGGGACAAATTGTAGCAGAAGCGTCAATCGATGCGTCTTCAGATTACATGCTCATGACATACAATGAATATGTTGAGCGCCGCAAATTCCTTATTGACGGACTCAATCGCATACCTGGCTGCTACTCTCCCATTCCTATGGGCGCATTCTACACAGTTGTAAGCCTCCCAGTGGATGATGCCGACCGTTTTTGTGAATGGTGTTTGAGTGACTTTGAATATGAAGGTCAAACCGTATTCATGGCTCCCGCATCGGGCTTCTACACAACCAAAGGTGTAGGCCGAAATGAAGTTCGCATGGCGTATGTGCTCAACAAAGAAGATCTAGGCAAAGCGCTCAAAGTGTTAGCCGAAGCACTCAAAGCTTACCCTGGACGCACATTATGAAATTTGAATTGTTCATAGCACGACGATTAAGTTTCAAAGGTGACAACTCTCAAAAAGCGTCGCCAAGCATAAACATCGCCGTTGCAGGCACATCTTTGGCAATCGTCATTATGATGATTGCCATTGCTGTCATTTTAGGATTTAAGCATGAGATACGCGAAAAGGTGGTTGGATTTGACGCCCAAATCACCGTTTCGCCCATGACTGCCCAATATGACAACAGCCAAGAACAAGTCATAACTCTCAATGACACACTACTTTCACTCATAAGCGAAGTTACCCCAAATGCCGAGATATCACTTGCCATCAAGCAGCCATGCATACTCAAAACCGATGACAACTTTATGGGAGTTGTGATGAAAGGCATGGACACTCGACACAACTGGGAGTTTGTAAGTCAGAATTTGGTTGAAGGAGATATCCCCGACTATACCGACGGCGAAAATACCAACAAAATAATCATCTCAAAGCCAATAGCTTCAAAGCTAAATCTTAAAGTGTCAGATAAAATCTATGGTTACTATTTTCTCGACAACAACATTCGTCCGCGACGATATGAGATAGCCGCCATATATGAATCTCACTTTGGCGAATATGACCAATTAATGGTGTTTTGCAATATCTCGTCACTTCAAAAACTCAATAACATTGACAACAACAAGGGCTCTCACATCGAAATCCGAGGCTTGAACATCAACGAGATTGACAACGCCACTGTTGATTTGATCTCAAAGATTTACAATAACAACTACGAAAACAAAGAAAGCAAAATCTACAACGTAGAAAACATTTTTTATCGCGGTGCGATATATTTTAATTGGCTGAACATGCTGGACATGAATGTTATTGTAATTCTGATTCTGATGGCAATAGTGTCTTGCTTCACCCTCATTTCAAGCATGTTTATAATCATTCTTGAACGCGTGAACATGATTGGCGTAATGAAAGCAATGGGATCAACCGATCAACAATTGCAACAGATATTCATCAACATGACACAACGACTTGTGATAAAAGGACTTATTATTGGCAATATCATCGGATTGAGCATACTTTTGCTACAAAGCCAATACCATATACTCCCACTTGACCCCGAGTCATATTATTTGAGCTATGTACCCGTCAAAATCAATGCGTTACACATTATTTTGCTCAACATGGGCGTGATTGCAATATCATACATGACATTAATATTGCCATCAAAACTCGTCGCGAAAATCAATCCTGCTCAAACCATCAGGTATGAATAACCTTTTTGGCACTCTTTTTGTTAATACATTAAACATCAAGGATTGTTGAATTCCTTTGACAAAATAAATTTAGAAATATAAAAACATCAATAATAAATGACTGAAAATAAAACCGACTTCGTAAAACTCGTAATCGAGGGTATCCAAGAACGCAAAGGCCGCAGCATCACACATGTTGACCTCAGTGGCATCGAATCGGCTGCTGCCCAAAATTTCATTATCTGCCAAGGCACTTCTACCATGCAAGTATCTGCCATTGCCGATAGCGTTCGCGAGTATTTGCAAGAAAACGCAAAAATCAAGCCTTACAATTACGATGGCTACCAAAATTCACAATGGATTGTGATTGACTACGGACACACATTTGTTCATGTATTTTTACCTGAAATGCGCCAACTCTACAAACTTGAAGAATTGTGGAGCGACGCCGTTATTAACGAAATCCCCGACCTTGACTAAATAATCTTTTGTTATGAAACCAGAAAAGAAACCCACATTCAGATTTAGTATATACTGGATGTATGCCATTGTAATTGTGGCACTTATCGGTTTTTACTTACTTGACGACAATTCAGTGTCAAAAGAAGTGAGTTTTACCGAATTTGAAAAATGCGTTAAAGATGGTGGTGTTGAGAGCATAACCATCTTCAGCAACAAGAATTTGGCCGAAGCACAATTAACCGACTCCATGGCCTCGGTATTATTTCCAAAGCAATCTGAAAGCGGATCAAGTGTCAATGCCGTTATCAATTCCCAAATTCCTTCTTCCGACAAAATGGCAGATAAAATTGCCGAGTGGGAAGAATCAGGGGCTTTTAAGGGCGAAGTAAAATATGAAAAAGCCGTTGATTTTTGGCAGAGTTTTTGGATGTGGGGCCCATTATTGCTCCTTATCGGTTTTTGGTTTTTCATTATGCGCGGTATGTCGGGCAAAAACGGCTCTGGCGGTGTGTTCAATGTCGGCAAATCAAAGGCTAAAATCTATGATAAAGACAACTCGGTAAATGTTTCATTCAAAGATGTTGCCGGCTTATCTGAAGCCAAAACCGAAATCGAAGAAATTGTAGAATTTTTGAAAAACCCCCAAAGATATACTGACCTTGGCGGTAAAATCCCTAAAGGCGCATTGCTTGTAGGCCCTCCCGGAACGGGTAAAACTCTTTTGGCTAAGGCTGTTGCTGGTGAAGCAAATGTGCCATTTTTCTCAATGTCAGGCTCTGACTTTGTTGAAATGTTTGTCGGCGTTGGTGCTTCACGCGTTCGCGACCTTTTCCAACAAGCAAAAGAGAAAGCCCCTTGTATCGTGTTTATCGACGAAATCGACGCTGTTGGCCGTGCCCGTGGCAAAAACCCAAGCATGGGCGCTAACGACGAACGAGAAAACACATTGAACCAGTTGCTTACCGAGATGGATGGTTTCGGCTCAAACAGCGGTGTAATCATCCTCGCTGCAACAAACCGTGCCGACATTCTTGATAAAGCATTGATGCGCGCCGGCCGTTTTGACCGTCAGATCTATGTTGAATTGCCCGACCTCAACGACCGCGTCGCAATATTCAACGTTCACCTTAAAAATGTAAAAATCGACGACTCTGTTGATGTTGAATTGCTCGCCCGTCAAACTCCAGGCTTCTCGGGCGCTGATATTGCCAATGTTTGTAACGAGGCTGCCCTCATTGCTGCCCGTCAGCACAAAACATCGGTTGAACGACAAGATTTTATCGATGCCGTTGACCGCATTATCGGTGGTCTTGAAAAGCGTTCTAAAATCACTACTGACGAAGAAAAGCGTTCGATTGCAATCCATGAAGCAGGTCACGCAACTCTTTCATGGCATCTTCAATATGCCAATCCTCTCATCAAAGTTACCATTGTTCCACGCGGCAAAGCGTTGGGTGCTGCATGGTATCTTCCCGAAGAACGCCAAATCACAACAACCCAAGCAATGCTTGATGAAATGTGCGCAACACTTGGCGGTCGTGCAGCTGAAGAACTGTTCCTTGGCCGAGTATCAACCGGTGCGGCAAATGACCTTGAACGAGTAACCAAACAAGCTTATGCAATGGTAGTTTACTTCGGCATGAGCGAGCGTTTGCCCAATTTGAGTTACTACGACTCTACAGGTCAGAACTACGGCTTCTCTAAACCATATAGCGAAGAACGAGCTAAAATCATTGATGAAGAGGTTTCTCGCATCATTGAAGAGCAATACCAACGAGCAAAAGACATTTTGAGCCAACATGCCGAAGGTCATGCTCAACTCACCGATGTATTGCTCACACACGAGGTTATATTTACCGAAGACGTGGAAAAAATCTTTGGCAAACGACAATGGACATCACGCACTGACGAGATTCTCGCTGCGCGTTCGGCTGAAGCACAAGCTGCCGAACAAGCCGAAATCGAGCAGAATGCCAAAGACATCGAAGAAGCTAAAGCCCGATTGGAAGAAACAAAAGCTAATGACGATACCAACAGCAATGATGGTCAAATCTCTACGCCCCCACCATTGCCCAAGAAAGAAGAATAATCAGTTCATATACTGCAAAAGCCACGACTTCGTGGCTTTTGCTCATTAACTCTATAACCTTCATTAATAGAACATTAACTAAATGAGGATAAAAGCATTTATATTATTTACTGTTTTACTTGCTGCGCTCAATGCATCAGGGCAAAACAAACAGCAAATAGACTCCTTGCGCGCCGACTCAGTCGCAGCAGCGCAATTTATCCCTATTGTCTATGATTCTATTACCTACACCCATCAACCTACCGAAGCCGAGATACTTATGTCGCTCCCCATTGTGCAAAAAATGCCTAGTTGGATGAGCAATTACCTCGTTTCACTGCTCAGCGGTAATGTTGACCGCACAAGAGAAAAAAATGTAGACTTGACTTTTACTGCAATTCCGACTTATACCCGAGAAGCCGGATGGGGACTTGGAGCGATTGCGACAGGCTTATATCGCGCTAACAAAAACGACACATTGCCCAATCCGTCAGATTTTTTCGTTCAGCTCAACGCCTCTCTAAACGGTTTTTATGTGCTGACAATAAAAGGCAACCATTTGTTTTCTGACAACAAATCACGCTTGTCTTATAAGTCAGAAATATATCGCAAAAACCTTAATTTTTGGGGTATTACAGCACAAGAAACAGCAATTAATCCAAGAACGAAATACGACCGACGACAAATTGACTTCCAATTTGACTATACCTATAAGTTAAATAACGCTTTTGATATCGGCGCACAACTTCGATGCGACTATACCAACGCCTACAGATTGGACAACCCCGATTACCTGCTCGGCAAACCGCGCGAATATTATGTTACAGGCTTAGGTCTTTCTATACAACTTGACACTCGCGACAACTTGGTAACGCCAACACGCGGTGTTCATATTGCCTACAAGCCAATGATTTACCCACAATTTGCAGGGAATGCACATGCTACATTCCATAGCCACAACATCATTGCGAACTATTATCAAAAACTGTGGAAAGGCTCGGTATTAGCATTTGACTTTTTCACTAAACTCAATAGTTCTGAAACGCCATGGACAATGTATGAAATGATGGCTTCGGACGGCATTAGAATGCGTGGTTATTACATGGGATCAACTATTGACAAAAATCAAATCACCGCACAAATGGAACTGCGCCAACACATTTGGTATCGTTTTGGTATAACCGCCTGGGGCGGCACAGCATCACTATTCCCGTCAATCAACGATATTTGGGACAAAGACCGAAAACTGCGTTGGCAATATAACTACGGTGTTGGGTTGCGCGTGGAATTCAAACACAACGTAAATATACGCGTAGACCTCGGCTTTGGCAAACACACCCGAGGCGTGCTATTCGCTATTGGCGAGGCGTTTTAAGGAAACATCAAAGATTAAAAAAACGACGAGCATTTTGACTCGTAACCTGTTTGACTTGGTCAAGAGTCAAACTAAGTTCATTTGCTATATATGCAGCCGTATGAACAATATAAGCACTTTCATTTCGCTTGCCACGATGAGGAACGGGCGCCAAATAAGGAGCATCGGTTTCAAGCAATATGCGATCTATGCCTATCACGCCCAAAACTTCACGCAATTTTGAATTTTTGAAAGTCACAATTCCGTTAATTCCGAAATAAAAATCACCGCGCTCGCGAATACGCATTACATCATCGGCTGTTCCGCCAAAACTGTGAAACACACATTGAGGCAGATTACCGCTGCGTTTGTCCATTACCTCCAAAATGTCGTCAAGACCTTCGCGACAATGCAAAATCACAGGCAATTGGCGTTCAACGGCCCATTGCAACTGAATATCAAGGACTTGTTTTTGCTCTTCGCGGTAGGTTTTATCCCAATACAAATCAATTCCCACTTCGCCTATCGCGACATAGTTGCCATTTGACAATTCATTTTGAATTACAGACAAATCGCTTTGCCAGTTTTCATTAACCTCAGTCGGGTGCAATCCCATTGCCATAACGGTATTTTCGGGAAACTGGAAGCACAAACGTTTCATCGGTTCAATGGTGTTCAAATCAACATTGGGAAACACCATTAGCTCCACTCCCAAGTCGATAGCACGACGAACAGCATCTTCAGGCGTTGGCTGAAACTCTTCGAGATAGAGATGTGTGTGAGTATCTACTAACATAATTCCCTATCAATGGGTGCGGCGACACGATTTGTGAGCCAAATCAACAAAAAACTCGCGAGCATCAGCATCAAGATTCAACTCATCAAGATGAGCTATAGCCTCGGCTGCATATTGATCAATCAATTCATGACATTTATTAGCCAAATCAAGACGATCATAAACGCCTTTCACAGTGGCAATTTTAACCTCGGCATCAATATCTTTTCCAATTATTGCAGCCAATTCTCCTTTTTCATCTTGCTCAAGTGCCGAAATCAGTAGCCAAGTTTTCTTATCGTTAAGAATATCGCCACCTATTTTCTTGCCAAACACTGCGGGATCGCCATATGTATCAAGGAAATCGTCTTGTAATTGGAAAGCCAAACCAAGTTTCAATCCATAGTTGTAGAATGCCTTACGAACTTGCATATTTGCGCCGGCCATAATAGCGCCCATCTCACATGCACATCCGAGCAATACCGATGTTTTGAGCCTGATCATATTGATATATTCATCAACAGTGACATCCATTCGGCTTTCAAAATCCATATCATATTGCTGACCGTCATAAACTTCCATAGCCGTACGGTTAAACAATTCCAACGCATCAGCGGTTTTGTCGCCAGCGTTGCGACACACAAGTTGCGTAGCCATGGTCAACATCGCATCTCCCGACAGTATTGCCGTTGATTCATTCCATTTAATGTGAACGGTGGGCTTTCCTCGACGCATATCGGCCTTGTCCATTACATCATCATGGAGCAACGTGAAATTATGAAACATTTCCACACCTAACGCTTGATATTTAACTGCTTCGAGCGATACTCCCAATGCATCACAAACAGCAAGAGCAAGCACGGGACGAATGCGTTTACCTCCACCTTCGAGAGTATACTCTATTGGCTCATAGAGGCCTCGTGGAGAGGCGGGATATTGAATTTCTGATATGGCTTTATTGATATAATCGGCCAAAAATTGCGATGTCTTCATTTTGTTGATAAATTATATTCTACAAAGTTAAGGCAAACAACTCCTAAATGCAAATTTAATATTATTTTTGCACTACCAAATAACATTATTATGGATAATCTACCACAAGACATCACTATACTTTTCAGTTACATCAACACAAAATTGCGCGACGATTACTCTTCGCTCGACGCATTATGCGAAGATTTGAACATCGACAAACAATGGCTACTCGACCGTCTCGCACAAGGCGGTTGGGAATATAATGCCGAGTTAAACAAATTTTGGTAACATTTATTTGCTAACACACAACAAAGAAGTTATCTTTGCATTAAATGGAAGATTATATCAGTCAATTAAACCCTCAGCAACAAGATGCAGTACTATATACCGACGGCCCGGCACTCGTTATTGCCGGTGCAGGCTCGGGAAAAACACGCGTACTAACATACAAAATTGTCCATCTGCTCAACCACGGTTTTGAGCCATGGCGCATTCTCGCATTGACTTTTACCAACAAAGCTGCACGCGAAATGCGTGAACGCATTGAGTCACTTGTCGGTCCGGCTATAGCGTCGAAGCTATGGATGGGCACTTTTCACTCGATTTTCTCACGCATATTGCGCATTAATGCCGACCGATTAGGATTTAAGAGCAACTTTACCATATACGACGCCAATGACAGCAAGGCTCTCATCAAGATGATTATCAAGGACTTGAATCTTGATGATAAAATATATAAGCCTTCGGTTGTAGCATCAGCTATTTCAATGGCAAAAAATGCTCTGATTTCGCCACAAAAATATGCTACTTCGGCCGACATTATAGAAGCCGACCGTCAGGCAAAACGCCCTCGCCTTCACGAAATATACCGCATATACAACCAACGATGCTTCGTTTCGGGAGCAATGGACTTTGATGATCTGCTTTATTACACCAATGTCCTGTTGCGTGATAATCCCGATATCTTACAACATTATCAAGAATTTTTCCGCTACATATTGGTAGACGAGTATCAAGACACAAACTTTGCCCAACATCTGATTGTTTCGCAAATCTGTCAACAAAACCACAATCTCTGCGTAGTGGGCGATGATGCTCAAAGCATCTATTCGTTCCGCGGTGCAAACATTCGCAACATTCTCAATCTCAAAAACTCCTACCCCAACCTTCGGATATTCAAATTGGAGCAAAATTATCGCTCCACTCAAAATATCATCAATGCGGCCAATTCACTCATTGAGAAAAACACCGAGCAAATTCGCAAACAGGTTTTCTCATGCAACGAAGTAGGCTCACGCATTGAGATTGTTAAAGCCTACAGCGACTTTGAAGAGAGTGCACTTGTCGCATCGCGCATTTCGCAACAGCGACTCATGACTCACGACAGTTACGATGAATTTGCCGTACTTTACCGCACCAACGCACAATCGCGCGTTCTTGAAGAGTCATTGCGCAAACGCAATATCCCCTACCGCATTTATGGCGGACTATCGTTCTACCAACGCAAAGAAATCAAAGATGCCATAGCCTATTTCCGCCTGTCTATCAACCCCAATGACGACGAGGCTCTTAAACGCGTCATCAACTACCCTGCGCGTGGGATTGGCGACACTACACTCAATAAACTCACTCGATGTGCCATCGACAATCAGAAAAGCATTTGGCACATCATTGACAATCTTCCAAGTTACGAAACAGGCATCAACTCGGGCACAGCAAAAAAGCTCAGTGCATTCCGCGACCTTATTCTATCGTTCAATCACATGAACGAGCAAGGCCTTAACGCCGATGTTGTAGCAGATAAAATTATCGGCGACACACAGTTGATCACAATTTTGTTAAGTGACCGCACTCCCGAAAGCGTTTCAAAGCAAGAAAACATTGCCGAACTAAAAACCGGTGTCAAAGAGTTTGTAGCCAACAAGATGGAAGAAGGCATGACCGACAACCTCAAACTCACCGACTTCCTTGCCGAAGTGTCGCTTGCAACCGACCAAGACGAGGACCAATCAAATGGCGAATGCGTTACGCTCATGACTGTACACGCAGCCAAAGGCCTTGAATTTGGCAACATCTTTGTCGTTGGCGTTGAAGAAGAATTATTTCCTTCATCACGATGCGAAACATTCAGCGAAATCGAAGAAGAACGCCGCTTGCTTTATGTGGCAATCACCCGAGCAAAAACATTCTGCATGATAACATATGCGTCATCTCGTTATCGCAACGGCCAGACCGTATATTGCTCTCCTTCAAGATTTTTACGCGACATAGACAAGCAATACCTGCTCATCAAAGACAGCGGCGAGTTAGGCTCGTCATCTACTCGCGTAAATCCGGCAGAGAACTACCGCTCATCATTTCATACGCAACCACGACAGTCCCAAAGCCAATCGTCAAGCAGCCGATTTGGCAATATGCAACAGCCCACGCCCGCCCAACGCCCAAGCGGCAACTTCAAGCCTTTGAAGAGCAGTTCGGCCCCATCAGTGCAATCAATGCACCAAGCCGAAAACCTCAATGTAGGTATGAAAATAGAGCACTCACGATTTGGCACTGGCACAATCACCAAAGTAGACTCACAATCGGCCGATGCTCGCATCGTGGTGCAATTTACCAATGTCGGTGAAAAAACTTTGTTACTTAAATTTGCAAAATTCAACATCATAGGATAATGAAAGTCAACGAAATACCCACTCCGTTTTATATCGTATATGAAGACCGCTTGCGTCGCAATCTCGAGTTAATCGACCATGTGAAACGCGAGGCAGGAGTAAATATCATCATGGCATTCAAAGCCAACGCTTTGTGGCGAACATTCCCCATCATCAGAGAATATTGCCAAGCCGCAACTGCAAGTTCACTCAACGAGATGAAACTTGGCAACGATGAGTTGGGTAGCGAGATCCACTCATACTGTCCGGCATATACCCCCGAGACAATAAAAGAGTATATGGCTGGTAGTACGCACATCACTTTCAACTCGGTGAGCCAATGGGAGCGTTTTCGCGACACCATCCAAGCGCACAACGCAAACGGAGCACGACACATTTCGCCTGGTTTGCGCGTCAATCCCCAATGTTCGGTAATCGAAACCGATATATATAATCCCGCATTGCCAGGCTCGCGTTTTGGAGTTACGGCCGAACAACTTGACGGCGATTTGCCCGAAGGTCTTGAGGGCTTACACTTCCATTCACTATGCGAGTCAACTTCCTATGATCTCGAAAAGGTGCTTGAAGCCTTCGAAGCACAATTCGGACAATATCTTCCAAAAGTGAAATGGGTGAACATGGGAGGCGGCCACCTCATGACCCGCCAAGGTTATGACATAAACCACCTCATAAGCTTGTTAAAAGCATTCCGCAACCGCTACCCGTGGATTGAAGTGATACTTGAACCAGGCAGCGCATTCACTTGGCGCACAGGCGACCTAATAACATCTGTAGTCGATGTAGTGGAAAACCAAGGCGTTAAAACTGCTATTGTTGACGTATCATTTGCTTGCCACATGCCCGACTGCCTCGAAATGCCCTACCAACCGGCAATCACCGAGAGCGTCCCTGTTGACAATAACCTTCCAACCTACCGACTCGGCGGCAACTCATGTCTCAGTGGCGACTTTGTGGGCGATTGGAGTTTTGCCACACCGCTCAAAATGGGCGACCGCCTCACACTTGAAGACATGAACCATTACACCACCGTTAAAACAAACATGTTTAACGGCATTCAACACCCCGCAATAGTGTTGTGTCGTGCTAATGGCGAATGTGAATACTTGCGACAATATACCTACGAAGACTATAAATCCCGAATGAGTTAACCAACCTATAACCATACCATTGAATATGCCACGATTTTCAGTCATAGTTCCCGTTTATAATCGCATCGACGAAGTTGACGATTTGCTCAAAAGCCTTTCTGAACAATCTTGCAAAGACTTTGAAGCAGTAATTGTCGAAGACGGCTCATCACAGCCCTGCAAAGATGTCATCAGCAAATATGCCGACAAAGTTGATGTAAAATACTACTATAAAGAAAACGAAGGCCGCTCTATAGCCCGCAACTATGGACTTGATCGCGCCACAGGTGACTATTTTATATTTTTTGACTCCGACTGCGTCATTCCACCCGACTACTTCAAAACACTGTCAGCCGCTCTCGACCGCAACCCCGTCGATTGTTTTGGCGGACCTGATGCAGCACACGAGTCGTTCAGCACCACACAAAAAGCCATCAATTATTCAATGACATCGTTCCTGACAACAGGCGGTATCAGAGGCGGAAAGGTGCAACTTGAAAAATTCGTGCCACGCACGTTCAACATGGGCTATTCTCGCAAAGTGTGGGAAAAAGTCGGCGGATTCCGCGAAATGTTCTCCGAAGACATCGACATGAGCACACGCATTCGCCAAGCGGGGTTCAGCATCGGCCTAATTCGTGAAGCATTTGTTTATCACAAGCGCCGAGTGAATATGAAACTGTTTGCGCGACAAGTTTATGTGTTCGGCATGTCACGCATCACGCTCAAACTACTCTACCCCGATTCACTCAAACTTGTGCACACCCTCCCCGCTGTGTTTGTACTCGGCTCGCTTATGCTTGTTGCTCTTGCATGCCTCGTTTCGTGGTGGTTTATCACTCCGCTTTTAGCCTATTTCTTAGCAATATTCATCACCGCACTCATCTCAACAAAATCTTTAATTATCGCATGCAAAGCATTACCTGCAAGCATAATACAGCTAACCGGATATGGCTGCGGTTTTATCAAAGCATTCACGCTTAAAATACTCTTGCGCCGCGGACGCGACATCAACGAAGAAATCAAAATACGCAAAGGTAAATAAACCGTTATGAGCGACAAACTGAAAGAACCGCAAAGCCGTTTTGGTCGCATAGCCGACCTTGCCGACAGCGACAAGCCCCGCGAAAAAGCACTTGCGCAAGGCATCAGTTCGTTGTCAAATGCCGAACTGTTAGCTATCATTCTTGGCAGCGGCATTCCAGGCAAATCGGTCATTCAGTTAAGCCAGGAAATGCTCGCCCACTGCAAAAACAAGCTGCAAAAACTCGCCCGTTTGTCAATCGACGACCTCACCAAAAACTTTGAAGGCGTCGGTCCGGCAAAAGCCATATCACTCATTGCTGCGTTTGAATTAGGTCTGCGACACAACGATGAAGAAATTGCCGATGACCCGGTAATTACAAGCAGCGAAAATGTGTTTCACATTATGCGCAGCCGCTTGGGTCGCATTTCACACGAAGAATTTTGGGTGCTGATGCTTTCTCGCAACAACCGAGTCATTTATGAACAACGCATCAGCATTGGCGGCACATCAAGCACCATGGCCGATGCCAAAATCATTTATAAAAGCGCAATTGACAAAATGGCCGAGGCAATAATACTTGTTCACAACCACCCATCAGGCAACATCAACCCCAGCCCCGAAGACGACCGCTTGACGGCCAAAATCAAAGAGGCAGGCAAGGTGCTTGACATACAAGTCCTTGATCACGTCATCATTACCCAAAACAAATACTTTTCGTATGCCGACAACGGCCGACTTTAATTTACGCCTACAATGAAACGTTTTATTTTAAGCATCATACTCCTTATCGTTATTATCGGTGTTGGTCAACTGCTCATGCACATCGCACCCACACAAGACCAACAGCCATCAGAGCCGACACAAGCACCCACACCCGCCGACAGCATCACCGTCACCATGTCCACCGACACCATCACACCCACCACAATCCCCTCCGACACCACAACCATCGTCATAACAAAATAACTTACGGTTATTTAAATTATATTAAACAGCAAGCCCTCGCTTCGTGATTGAAGCGAGGGCTTTATATATAATGTATAGGTGTTGTCAAAATAAGCAGTAGGGTTATAAGCCGGGTTATGTTATCGGCTGTACTACCTCGTGAGAGGGACACAGCGATAGTTCGTCATTTATCTGAACGGCGTGTTGCCACGACGCTTAAGCACGAATGCTTCGCAGCCTACCCCCCGACAATGGACGAGCAATCCTTAAATGCCGGTATACTTGGCCTTGCAACCCATAAGATGTGCGGCATGCAATATCACTATCACACCCGGTGGGCTCTTACCCCGCCTTTTCACCCTTACCACTCCGAAAAATGGCGGTTATTTTCTGTCACACTACTCTACCGTCACCGATAGCTTCCCGTTAAGAAATATGGTGCTCTGTGTTGCCCGGACTTTCCTCTCACACCTCATAAGTGTGTGAGCGACGAACCACCCTACTGCATTTTGTAGAATTTATGACAAATTTAGGCCAAATATGGCGAATTTCAAAAAACTATTCACTATTTTTGCAATTCAAACCAATATAATAGTTGCTTATGGCGAAACTGTACTCTAAAATATATGGTCTTATCGGCTATCCTTTGACCCATTCGTTTTCAAAGAACTATTTTAACCAAAAGTTCCGCAACGAGAATATCGATGCCGAATATGTCAACTTTGAAATTCCCGATATTGGCGACTTGATGGAGGTAATCAGCGAGAACCCCAATCTGCACGGACTTAATGTAACAATTCCATATAAAGAACAGGTTATCCCCTACCTTGACGAAATCGATGAAGATGCGGCCCAAATCGGAGCTGTAAATGTCATCAAGTTCATTCGCAACAAAAACTCTGTAATCTTCAAGGGTTACAATTCCGACATTATCGGCTTTTGCGATTCAATAGCTCCATTACTCACCCCCAATCGCAACAAGGCGTTGATTTTGGGCACAGGCGGTGCTGCTAAAGCTGTGTATCATGGATTGAAAAAACTCGGAGTTGAGCCTATATATGTTTCTCGCAACAAACAAGAAGGCATGCTCACTTATGGAGAGTTGAGTAACGATATCATGGCCGAATACAAGGTGATTGTCAACACTACTCCCCTTGGCATGTATCCTCGCATGGACGAGTGCCCCAATATCCCCTACCAATGCCTTACCAAAGAGCACTTGTGTTATGACTTGCTCTATAACCCCGACGTAACCCTCTTTATGAAACGAGCCGAAGAAAACGGTGCAGAGGTAAAAAACGGCCTCGAAATGCTTCTTTTGCAAGCATTTGCTGGTTGGAATATTTGGAACTCAAAATAAATTATACATGAGCAAAACAATCTATATAGCACTAATTTTGTTAGTACTATTTCCTTATGACTTAATTGCGGGAATGCCAGTGCTTATTACGCCCGCCATCGCACTTTTATTAGGTCTGATATATGCCTTGACCTTAAAATGCCCTTGTCCTAAATTCAATAAAAAGACTTCAAAATACATGTTGCAAGCGTCAGTTGTAGGACTTGGATTTGGCATGAATGTACACGAATCGTTGCGTTCGGGCAGTGAGGGCATGATGTTTACCATCGCATCTGTGGCAGGCGTAATGATTTTGGGCGTATTAATTGGATATTGGATGCACATAAACCGCAAAACATCATATCTCATTTCATCGGGCACAGCAATATGTGGAGGTAGTGCTATTGCAGCTGTCGGACCTGTCGTTAAAGCAAATGAGGAAGAAATGGCTGTTTCGCTCGGTGTCGTATTCATTTTGAACGCCATTGCACTATTTATATTCCCTCCAATCGGGCACTATTTTGAAATGACTCAACAACAGTTTGGCACTTGGGCCGCAATCGCAATCCACGACACGTCGTCTGTTGTCGGCGCAGGAGAGGCTTATGGTAGCGAGGCTCTGCAAGTAGCCACTTTAATCAAACTCACTCGCGCGCTTTGGATAATACCCCTTGCTCTTGTGACAATGTTGATATTCCGCGACAAGTCAAACAAGATTTCTATTCCTTGGTTTATCTTCATGTTTATAGGCGCAATGGTTATCAACACCTATTGTAACTTACCTGAAGAATTGAGCCGCTTACTTGTTTGGATTGCTAAAAAAGGACTTATATTGACATTGTTCCTCATCGGAGCAAGTCTCTCACTCAAAACCATCAAATCGGTAGGTTTCAAGCCTTTACTTCTTGCCGTAATGCTTTGGGCCATTATCGGTATAGGCAGTTTCTTTGTTGTCATGCACACAATATAACGGCAAAAATTCAGTCTTGTGAAACCTCCTCTCTCCTACATTCCACTGTTGCCGATTGTTATCGGTTTTATAATAGGCACTGCTATCGGCGATTTCTCATGGCCGTTATATTTAGCCATATTGCCCGCACTGCTTTCGGCAATATTGTTTTGGCGAGGCTTATCTTTGTGGGGAATTAGCATCATGGCTATCTCGATCGGTTGGCTAAACGCAGCTGTTCGAATGCCAGCACCCATCGACCAGTCGCAAACCACCAATCCCACTCAATATCGCGCTATCGTAAATGACATCACCGAAAGCGAAAACTCTCGCCATTTGACAGTTGACATTGACGGAGTGGGACTTTGCCGCATCACAACACCATCGCTTTTTCCAATCATCAACTGCGGCGATAGCATAGCGTTTACGACTTGCCTTGAAAAGCCGCAAAACCGTCACGACCTACCATTGGAATGGGACATTGAAACATATATGCATCACAAAGGCATTGTGGCAATAGCCTATCT
Organism: Muribaculaceae bacterium; assembly: GCA_017390185.1. Classification (GTDB taxonomy): domain Bacteria; phylum Bacteroidota; class Bacteroidia; order Bacteroidales; family Muribaculaceae; genus RGIG4079. The sequence continues at coordinate 26,885 of JAFPCM010000170.1, read as the reverse complement.
TCAACCCGAGAAAATCTCGGTAATCGGTCATAGCAATGACCTATATTGGAAATTGCGACAACTACGCGATAAAGTAACCTCTATAATAGGACAAAGCAACTTGTCGGACCCTACTATTGCCTTTTATATAGCAACAATAACTGGCGACGACAGTTTCCTGACCGATGACTCGCGCGAACAATACTCACGCTCGGGCCTTGCCCACATATTGGCGCTCAGCGGGTTGCACGTCGCAATTATCGCAACCGTTATCGCGACCCTGCTTTTTCCGCTGCACTTGATGCGACAACGCAAACTGCGTTACATCATCACCATTGTTATCCTGTGGATATATGCCATTGTCACTGGGTTATCGCCATCGGTAACTCGCGCCGTTGTTATGACCTCGCTGTTTTTAATTGCGCTAATGATTGAGCGCCGCAACAGTTCGCTAAACGCCCTATGCTTTGCAGCTCTTGTCATTTTATTGTTCTCCCCCATGTCCTTGTATTCGATAGGTTTTCAACTGTCGTTCTGCGCGGTTGCCTCTATTCTCGTTTTTGCCAACCGAATGAACCCCATTAGCCCGCGCCACAAAATAGCCTATCATTTTACATCACTAATCACGGTTTCAATCTCAGCCATGATTGGCACAGGACTCATCTCGGCCTACTATTTCCATACATTCCCGGTATATTTTCTCTTAAGCAACATTATCGTGTTGTTGATACTGCCTTTCGTTTTAGGAGGCGGTATACTACTCACATTACTGCTCGCTTTCGGGATTGACGCCCAATGGCTTTGCATTGCCCTTGATTTTGGTTATGGCATAATCTCTAACACATGCGAATTGTGCAACTCGCTCCCGGGAGCAACAATTGACAACATATATTTTAATCCATGGTTGTTAATCCCCTACTTCGCCACCTGTGCCACACTATTGGCAGGTCTTGTTTATCGCAAAACAATCCTCTATTTCGCAACTGCAACAACAGCCGCTATCACCGTTTTACTATTTTCTTTAAACCGCGAACAATACCCCAATAAAGAATTTTATTTTCCCCGCGACACTTACTACACCAATATTATCGCCCGCGAGAAATCAACACTCTACCTATTCACTACCGCCCATCACAGCGAATTGCCGTCAGTTATTGACCAGGTCGAAAACCGTTACCGCGATTTTATTGGTTCACGCAAAATTGATCACATCACAATAGTTGATTCGGTTTTTGACTCCGATATAATCACACGACGAGGTCGCAATATTATTATTGACGGCAAACATTATGTTGTAATAAAAGAGAAAGCCGACATTCGCCCTGTTGGGGCAAAACCCGACTATGCACTTGTGTGTCGCGCTTTTACCGGTAACATAATTGATGTTTACAACACCATATGCCCCGACACGATCATATTATCATATGATTTACACCCTCGTCGCAGCAATCGCTACTACAATGAATGCCTATTAGATTCTATACCTGTAATAACACGCAGAGATTAAAGCAGGCGGTGCAACAACTGCGCGACTCCCTTGCTCACATAATCGCGTGAATAATCAGTGGCTCTTATCACCTCTCCATTCCACACAACTACGTCCAAATCAATGGGTATGACGCCTTGCGACTTTGACTCAGGAGTTCGACCACACTCTTTTTCCCATTGTTTAAAGGCCGCATTAATCTCTTCTATCGATTTGGTTGTTGAGGCCAACATCACTGCGTTAAGATACGGAGCATCAACACCATTATGTGCAGGACTCTCATAAATGTCAGACATCACAGTTTTAGACAATATCTGTGTCAAATGCTGAACAGCACACTCCATTTGTCGCTCACGGTCACTGCTATTTGACCCGAGGCTGATTATCAACTTATTCATTTCGATAACCCTTTCATAGTTAAAGATACTCGACCTCTCACATTATCTACTTCAAGAACTTTTACCTTCACATGCTGATGCAATTTCACCACATCAAGAGGCGATGATATAAAATGATCTGACAATTGCGATATGTGCACAAGACCGCTCTGCTTGATACCGACATCAACAAACGCGCCAAAAGCCGTGATATTATTAACGATACCATTTAATTCCATTCCAGACACCAAATCATCAATCGTCTTTACACGCTCATCAAACTGCAACACCTCAACAACCGAACGCGGGTCGCGACCGGGCTTTTCAAGTTCTGTCATTATGTCGTTAAGCGTAGGCAGACCGACTTTATCAGTAACATAGCGGCACAAATCGATGCTTTTAAGCAATGATTTATCGGCAATCAACGCATCAACGCCACATTTGTTGTCGCGCGCAATACTTTCAATAACGCCATAACTTTCGGGGTGAACAGCCGTATTATCCAATATATTTTCAGCACCGGGAATTCTCAAGAAACCCGCACATTGCTGAAAAGCCTTTTCGCCCATACGAGGCACTTTTAGCAGTTGACGGCGAGAAGTAAAGTCACCATTCTCGGCACGATATTCAACGATATTTCCGGCTAATTGCGGACCAATACCCGATACATACGACAACAACTGACGCGAAGCAGTGTTTACATTTACACCAACAGTGTTTACACAACTCATTACGGTAAAATCAAGGGCTTCTTTAAGTTTGTTTTGGTCCACATCGTGCTGATACTGACCCACTCCTATTGATTTAGGGTCAATTTTCACCAACTCGGCCAACGGGTCAATCAAACGGCGGCCAATAGATACAGCACCACGAACAGTTACATCTTTGTCAGGGAACTCTTCGCGTGCAATTTTTGAAGCAGAATAAATTGATGCCCCATTTTCGCTCACAACAAACACCTGCACATCACGAGTATATCGCAACGAGGTTAAGAATTTTTCCGTTTCACGCGATGCCGTGCCGTTACCGACTGCAATTGCATCAACCTTATATGCTTCAACAAGATAATTAATCTTGCGTGCAGAGCCTTTAAAATCATTTGTGGGCGCACATGGATAAATCACATCATTGTGCAACAGATTTCCTTGGGCGTCAAGACACACCACTTTACAGCCTGTACGATAACCGGGGTCAATACCCATTACACGTTTATGACCTAACGGCGGTGCAAATAACAATTGTCGCAAATTGTCGGCAAACATTGATATAGCCACATCATCTGCTTTTTCTTTTGACATCGCTGATACCTCGGTCTCGATCGAAGGTTTAACAAGTCGTTTATATCCGTCTTTGACAGCTTCAGTAACCAATTGGGCTGATTGAGACGATGCCGTTTGCTTAACTACGAATTTATTTAACCTATCAATCATTTGGGCATCATCAATTGACACCGAAACGCGCAACAGGCCCTCGCTCTCGCCTCTACGAATAGCCAAATAACGATGTGACGAGCAGCGACTCAACGGCTCTGTAAAATCAAAATAGTTCTGATAATTTTGGGCTTCATCTTCCCTCCCTTTAACAGCAGATGAGGAAATTACAGCGGTCTGCTTATATCGATTACGCACCATTGCTCGCACCTTCTCGTTTTCGCTAACCCACTCGGCTATAATATCTTGAGCCCCAGCTATAGCGTCATCTGCTGTTGCTACATCTTCAGTAATGAATCTCGAGGCCTGACGATCAATGTCAGTCGAGTTTTGTGCCATAATAATCTTTGCCAAAGGCTCAAGTCCTCGTTCACGGGCTATTGCAGCACGCGTGCGACGCTTAGGCTTAAATGGAACATATAAATCTTCCAAAATGGCCAAATCAATAGTTTTATTGATTTTCTGGCGCAGTTCTTCGGACAATTTACCTTGTTCCTCAATAGTTTCAAGAATATAGGCTTTACGTTTTTCAAGTTCGAGCAAAGAATTATGACGAGATTGAATATTGAAAATTGCAACCTCATCAAGCGAACCTGTAACTTCTTTGCGATAACGACTGATAAACGGAATTGTAGCACCCTCATCAAGCAACTTGACAGTAGCAGAAACCTGTTGACGTTGCAAATTTAATTCTTGGGCAATAATGCTTATTATATCAATAGCCATTGTGACTTATCTCTTTGTGCGTAAAGTTAACTGCGTAATTTCGGGCGTCGCCCCTATGCGAGTAGGAATCGCCACAGTACCAAGCCCGATATTTACATACAATATGTGTGTTTTTGATTTATCATCATATCTTCCTCCCCATGTTTTATAACGTAATGATGCGGGAGAGATGCCACACATTGACACCTGCATAGCATGAGTGTGTCCCGAGATTGTCAACGCCACATTACAACTATCATTATCAGCAACCTCAGCAACCCAGTGTGCAGGATTATGCGACAACAAAACCTTAACCGTATTGTCTGATAATGCTGGATAAGCCGCCTTCAAATCGCCATATACCGAAAACGGAGGATCCCCCCAATTTTCAACTCCGATAATTGCTATCGAATCATTACCACGATAAACCATTTGAGTTTCATTCAGCAACAAATTCCAATTCATATCGGCTTGCAATTTTTTCAGATATTCAAGATTAGCCGATTTTTGAGAATCGTTATCCCAATTAACATAATCGCCATAATCATGGTTACCCAATACCGAGCACACACCATCGCTCGCATTAATGCCACGTAGAACGCTCACAAACGGTTCAAGTTCATCGGAACGGCGATTGACTATATCACCCGTAAAAACGGCCAAATCACAGTCCAATGCATTTATTTCAGCCACAGATTGGGCTATAAATGTCGTATCCTTATCATATGAGCCAACATGCAGGTCAGATATAACTGCAATTTTGTATCCGTCAAAACTTTGCGGCAATCCTGTTATTTCAACATCTTGCTCAACAATATCTATATTAAAACGATTGACCAATGCGCCCCACCACATGGCAGAAAATATTGTCACCGCAATGGCGACACCTGTCCATGTTACAAATTTGAGACGCGTCTTATGTAATAAAACGGGAATCGTCCCTATTAGGTCAATAAGCACAAAGGCGACTTTAGGAACCAATATTGTCGCATAGGCATATAGCGCCCACATTATATTCATAAACGCATCATCACCACCCGAACGGCGAGGTAAAGACACGCTTATGATTATAGCCAAAAATAATGCCAACGAGACATATAAATGCACTCGTTGACATGTTTTATTTTTTCTTCGTTTTATTAATATCGAATATATATACCAATCAACCGCCAAACTGATTGCAAGCACAATCAAAATCGTAATTAAGGGCAATCTCATACCGACATTTATCTATTGACCTGTTCTGCTGTCAATTTATTGCGTAACGGATTGGCATACATCGTGAGCATCATTTCACGCATATAAGCGCGTTCCGATTCTGTAATGTTAGGCACATCGACAACTTTATCCAATTGTTTTTCAATATAGGCATTAACCTCAGCTGCTTGTTCTTCGGTATATTCCGATTTAAAACGGCTGACGCCTTCTATCTCATCATAAGCGATATAGTTAATGGGATAAATCTTATATGCCAAGTGAATATTGCGGTCGATAATAGCACATACTTGCTGAACGATTTCGTTTTTGTCATCAAGTTCACGCAACTTTTCAAGTTCGGGAGTGATGCACTTGCTTGCAGCGAAATGAACATGGCCCTTATATTGCATGATTCCTATTTCCATTGACACCAAGTCATCTTTTTGGCATTTTTGGAAATCAGGATCACGCTGTCGCAACAAAAATTCACGAGCTTTCAAATAGTCATTGGGGTCATACTCATAAGAGATTGAAACAGGCGCAAGATTTTTGCTGATAAGATTTTCCAACAAGTTTCCGCCTTCACCTTCGAGAGAAAGCATTTTAATCAACGACTCTTGTGTACGGTCATTTGAATCTTTGGCTCGACCTTCACGTTGTGCAATCCAAGCCGATTCATGCTTGTAATTGATGACATAGTTGATATAACCCGACAATTGCTTTGCGGCTCTGAGAGCCTGCATCATGGGCAAATTGCGCTTAACAATAAAACTCTTGTTAAGTTTCACCATATCGACAATCCACTCAAAAATAAGCAAGTTGCTACCTATGGCAATTTCGCAAGTATTGAAACCGTTGCGAATGAGACAAAGATTCAAGAAAGATGCGTCAAGCACAATATCACGGTGATTACTGATATATGTATGACATTGTTCTTTATCAAGATTCTCAAAACCGCTTGAAGTGATACCCTTTGTAGTTTTCTTTTCAAGACTTTCCAAGAAAGGCTTGATAATTCTCAACTGAAAAGCATCTTGACTGTTCACGCCAAGTAGTCCTTTTGAGAATTTATAGAAGTTAACATCGGGCATTGCATAACGAACAGCTTTTTCAAAACCTGGTTCTTTAACCAAATGGGCTAATTTTTCACTGAACTGACTATCGTCATACGGGCATATATCGTTAAATTCCTCTTTATTCATTATAATGTCTTTTTTATGACTAATAAATGGAATATATTCCACTTTTCAAAGATAATACAATTTTACGAGAATATTGCTCTATCTCATTAATGTTAATTAATTTTAAGTCTAAATGTTTGCTAAATAATTGCGCCATTTGTCAATCATAGCGGTCATATCATCGGGCACCGGGGCCGAAAAGAACATTTCTTCACCTGTTTCAGGATGCACAAATCCCAAGGTGCGAGCATGTAATGCCTGACGGGGACATAGAGCAAAACAGTTGTTGACAAATTGACGATATTTAGCGCTTGTTGTTCCGCGCAAAATCTCATCTCCACCATATCTGGCATCGGCCAACAACGGGTGACCGATATGTTTCATGTGCACACGAATCTGATGAGTACGGCCTGTTTCAAGGCGACATTTAACCACCGATACATAGCCCAATGATTCCAGCACCTCATAATGTGTTACTGCATGTTTGCCATAATCGCCGTCTGGGAATACAGCCATTTGCAAGCGGTCTTTCAAACTACGACCAATATGACCTTCAATGCGTCCTATCTCAGGAGAAGGAACGCCCCACACAACGGCAACATATTCGCGCTTGGTGGTTTTGTCAAAGAACTGCTTGCCCAACGATGTCTTGGCATTGGGAGTTTTTGCAACGACCAACAGACCTGATGTATCTTTATCAATACGATGCACCAAACCCATGCGTGGGTCATTTACATCATAATCCGGATTATCTTTAAAATGATAGGCCAACGCGTTCACCAATGTTCCATGATAATTGCCATGACCGGGATGAACCACAAGGCCTGCTGGCTTATTCACCACAAGCAAATGTTCATCTTCATACACAATCTCAAGCGGAATATTTTCAGCAATAATTTCGAGTTCATAGCGTGGTCGGTCCATAACTATCGACACAACATCAAGTGGCTTTACACGATAATTTGATTTGACCGCTTTTCCATTAACAAGTATACAACCTGCCTCGGCAGCTTGCTGAATGCGATTGCGAGACGATTTTTCCATTCTCGCAACTAAAAATTTGTCTACGCGCAACAATGTCTGACCCTTATCGGCAACGAAACGGAAATGCTCATACATTTCTGTGCCATCTACCTCAGAGTCAACCAAACGGATTTCCTCATCGTCGGCGTCAAATATATCTTTTTCTAATTCTGAATCCATTATTAATATCCACCAAAGTCATCACTTACTGCGAGGGAATCCACATCATAACCCTTGCCCACCTCAATAGTCAATGAAGCAGATACAGGCACTCTCATACCTTTACTGATGGGCAATCCATTATACTTCACACTAACAACCTCGTCTTTATATTCGTGTTCAACCTCAACAACTCTGATACTTGTAAAGCCGAGGCTTTCAAGCACCGAAATCACTTGGCGACGATGCATTCCATCAAAGTTTGGCATAGTCACAGCCTTGCGGGCAAAAGCGTTTATTGTCAAATAAACAGCCTTGTCGGGTTTAACTGTAGCACCGGCATGTGGCACTTGGTCAACTACTTGACCAGGCTTTGCTTCTTTTGTAAAAATAGAGTCAGACAACACGGCAGCCAAACTTGCTTCAGCCAATGTATTTCGCGCTTGGTCAAATGTCATACCCTTTACATCGGGCACCTCACAAGTTTCGCCATGTCCGGTCCAAAAATCAAGCCAAATCAAAGCACCCCAAATGATGAGCATTGACGCAACAATGATATAACATAAATTCGCAATAATGCGATGATTCTTTAAAAACTCAAATATCTTTTTCATGAAATCTTCTACTAATTCTTTGACTAAACATCATTTAAGCACACTTTTGCTCAATAATAATGCAAAAATACTAAAAAACAATGTAATAACCGATTTTTAACGCTACAAAATAAAGAAAGCGCAAGCCGTAATGGCTCACGCTTTCACTTATTGAGGTTAAAATTGATTACTTCACAATCACTTTCTTGACTGTTCCGTCACTCATTTTCACTATGTTAATACCTTTGACGGGGTTGGCAACCAAACGGCCAGAAAGGTCATAACGAGCAACTTCTGTGGCAACACCTTCTACTACCGATTCAAGTCCGCTAACGCTTGTGTCAACCAATTCATAAGCGCACAAGCCATTGCCTGGAACAAATACATAGAATCGGACCATACCCTCGCCCACTTTCACATAGTCGGCATCAGCTTGGAATGTTGTGCTGCTCACTGCACCCATACCGTTTTTGGGGAAAGTCCACATCAATTCCATTGACTTGAAGGAGAGGTTTTCATCGGTTTTAACGACATTATATTGATGGCCATTCGCATCTGTGAAATCAGCATAGGGATATACCATATAGTTTGTGCCGTTCATTGTAAACCAAGTACCACCATTTGCTTCGCTAGCAACGGGTTCCATATCCATATTATTGGTAAATGAATCGGTCATTTTGCCTGTTGAGAAGTCATAACGTGCCAATTGAGTTTCGCCGCCAACTACGAAGAATGAGTTCTCATCGATAACGATTACGCGAGGCGCTGTACCCAATGCTGTTGCGGTTGTGGGATAGAGAGTGGCGAGCGAGCAAACATCTTGTGATTTTGCAACGCCATTTTCAAAGTTCCAACGAACAACCACTTTTGCCTTGGCAAATGCGCCATATATAGAGAAGTTCCCTGCTTCAACATCACCTGTCAAAGTCACATGGTCACAACGTGAAGTTGTTCCGCTATATGTAAGCGATGCTATCTGTGTAAGAGCGCCTGTTTCAAGGTCCACCTTATGCACCACAACGGGTGTTGAGCTGATATTGAGCGACAAGTTAGCGATGCAAATATTGCCTTTTGAATCTTTCATCACTTGGTTACAAGGATAGTATACAAGTTTTGCTTCGTCGCCAAGAATGATATCACCGAGAATTTCACCTGTCTGACCGTCAAACTTACGCAAATAAGGAGTAGCACCAGATGAATTTTCAGATCGGCCCGACATATACACTGTGTTACCAACAACGCAGAATGTGCGGTTGAATGAGCCATCGCTACCAAACTGAATGTTTTTGTAATCGTCAGCTACCGAACGGAACCAAATGCTGTTAATAGCTACATTGCCCTTTTGTTCGTATGAGTCGTTATCTTTGTCAATCTTAACTGTATATCCTGCCTCGAAGTTTCCTACAGTAATCTTTGTGATCTCAAAGCTATTGACAGCCGAATATGTATCGGTCAAAATCTTGCCCGAGCTTTTAACTCGCCAATAGAATGTTCCTTTGCCAAGAATTGACAATGTAAAGGGATGAACTGCATCAGTTACAGTCTTTTTGTAAAGTACATTTGAGAAATCTTGTTTGTCTGACATTTCGATTGTGTATTCATCACATTCGACTGCAGTCCAAACAAATGTCACATCTTCTTCGAGTTTTGCACCGTTTTCGGGAGACACAAGTTGAACTTGAGGTGCAGCCTCACGTGTTGATGTCACAAACGTTTCAACTTCGCTCACTGATTCAAGTTTGCCTTTTTGTGAAGTGCGAACTCGCCAGAAATAAGTCTTAGCCGATTCCAAGTCGCTAAGATCTACTGTTGTTACATTTTTATCAAGGTTCTTTTCTTGCAAAACGATTGTTGAGAACGTCTCAACATCTGATATTTCAAGAGTATATGTCGCATCGCTCACATTGCTCCATGAGAATTGTTGTTCCCATGCTGCAACAACACCGTCAACGGGAGATACAAGAGTAGCCACTTCCGACTCTCCTTCAGGATAGTTTACGATAGTAGCTTCATGTTCACGACCATATCCGTCATAAACGCATACTACATACCAATAGTTTGCTTGAACTTCAGTAGGTAATACAAATGAATTGCCATATACCACTTTTTGCAAGTATTTCACATCAAATCCGTCACCATCGGCAGCCTTTGCGTCATCAATAGTAACGTTCATGGGCATAGCATACACAGTGTAACGAATAATTGCATTACCGTTAACAGTTGGAGTCCATGTCAATGTACCATTTTCATATTTCAAATCAGCAACTTTACCATAAACCGAGCCCGATTTCCATTCAGTTACGGGAACGAGCGCAGGTGTTGAGTATTGGTCGTTAATCAAGTATGTACCCAAACCTTTTGCTCCGGGACCATAAACATTTTTGGTACTGAAGTAGATACTACCGGGAGCATTGTTTTTAGTATATTGACGGCTGTAATTGATTTGTTTACCCATTTCGGTCCAGTTGGCTTGTGTGTCGGCACTTGCCAAGAATGAAACCGAATGACTTGCATAGAAATGACGGTCAAAGTAGGTTGCAGCAACATCGCTCCACCATTGAGACAAGGGTCCGAAACCATTGGTTGAGTGTGTAGTTATCCAATACAACTGAGGTGACACAAAGTCAACTGTACCTTCTTCAAGCCATGCTAATGGGTCAGAATAAATTTGTGCATATTGCCAGTCGCTTGCTTTGCTGATGAGAGATGTTGAAATTCCGTAGCGAGATGCACCGTTCTTTGACACACCTGCAGGTGAGATACCAAAACGAACATCTGGTTTCAATTCTTTAATCGCATTATATACATCGGCAACCATATCGTTCACATTGCGACGACGCCAGTCTCCCATCGACATAGTTGTACCGCTTGCTTTATAATGGCTATAATCCGGAGCACTTGAACCTTCTGTAGTACCACCACTTGGATAGAAATAGTCGTCAAAAATCACGCCGTCAATAGCATAGTTGTTCAAAATTTCCTTAACAACATTCACAATCATTTGGCGAGTTTCGGGCAATGCCGGGTTGTATGTCACATATGTTCCATTGTCACCTGTGATGAGCATATCAGCATCTTTCCACGCCTTATCCATGTCGGTGCTCCATTGTGTTCCGCTTGACCAACGATAAGGGTTAAGCCACACATAAGCTTCGATACCGCGTTTATGTGCTTCCTCGACAAAATATGCCAATGGGTCCCAGCCCGGGTCAACACCACGAGTTCCTGTCAAATAATATGACCAAGGCGCATATTTCGACGGATACATAGCATCGCCCATTGAGCGCACCTGCAAACATGTTGATGTCAACTTCATCTCCTCCATTTTGTCAAGGAAGGTCAACATTTCTTGTTTTTGAGTAGCTTGAACCGATGCGCTTGTACCTCGTTTGGTGGGCCAGTCAATATTTTCAACTGTAGTAAACCATGTTGAACGCATCTCTCGTTTAGGATTTGCGGCAAACAATGTGCCAGCCATAGTGCTCAGCATTAAAGCCGAGACTAATACTCGAGTAAATTTCTTTTTCATTAATTTCAATTTAAGGTTTTAATTGGCAAACTTACTAAAAATCATTGTATTTACATAATTTTTTCACAAAAAAGCAAAAGCGAGCCGTTTCCGACTCGCTTTTACATCATATATTAACACGACTATTCTTAATCCATGCCGATACTAATAGGGTTATGTTCACGACCATAGCCGTCATAGGCTCTCACTACATACCAATATCCTTTCTGCTTATCAACCGGGATTTGATATGAGGTGCCATACACCACTTTCTGAAGATATTTAACGTCAAGGCCATCACCGTCAGCGGCTAATGCTTTGTCCATAGCCACACCGTCAGGCACAGCATAAACGTATAGCGAATCAATGCATCGTCGGCATTTAGAGGCGCAGTCCATGACAACACACCTTCTTGAGATAAATTCACATTCTCTACATGATCATACTCCTTACCACGCTTCCACTCCACTACCGGCACAAGCGCGGGAGTTGCATAAAGATCTTCTTTAAGATATTGGCCTAACCTGGCGGCAGCAGGTCCGTTCACATTTTTTGTGCTGAAATAAATGCTACCGGCGGCATTATTTTCGGTGTGTTGACGACAACACATCACCTGTTGACCCATCTCCTCCATATTTGCGCGTGTCGGCTCTTTAGCCAAATAATACACCGCATGACTTGCATAGAAATGTCTGTTATATTGTTGTGCAGTCTCGCTCCACCAATCTGACAACGGGCTAAACGGATTGGTTTTATGATCGGTTTTCCAATACAACTGCGGAGACACAAAATCAACAGTACCCTCAACATACCATGTCAAAGGGTCGGAATAGATTTTGTCGTACTGCCAATCGCGTGCAACACCTAGCAAATCGGTGTTTACGCCATAATCTTCGGCCGACTGACGGGTTACCCCTGCCGGACTGATACCAAATCGCACATAAGGCTTTATCGACTGAATTGCGTTGTAGACATCGGCCACCATATCATTTACATTGCGACGGCGCCAATCGCCTATTGGCATTGATGTACCGCTCGACTTATATTCTTCGATATCGGGAGCGTTTTCGCCCTCGGTAGTGCCTCCACCCGGATAAAAATAATCATCAAATATGATACCGTCAACTGCATAGTTTTCAAGTATTTCAGTCACGACATTTACTATCAGCTTGCGTGTAGCCGGCAATGCGGGATTAAATGTCACATACTCGCCATCATCGCCCGTGATAAACATGTCGGCGTCTTTCCATGCCTTATCCATGGGTGTGTTCCATCTCAATTCTTGCGCCCAACGATAGGGATTGAGCCACACATAGGCTTCAATACCGCGTTTGTGTGCTTCATTCACAAAAAATTCCAACGGATTCCAACCTGGGTCGACGCCTCGCTCATTGGTCAAATAATAGGACCATGGTGCATATTTTGACGGATACATTGCATCGGCCATAGAGCGAACTTGCAAGCATGTTGAGGTCATGTTTATCGCCTCAAGGCTATCGAGTATCACACACAACTCTTTTTTCTGAACTTGCTGAATAGAATCGCCCACTCCCCTCACCGAGGGCCAATCGATATTTTCGACTGATGTAAGCCACGTAGAACGCATTTCTCGTTTTGGGCTAACCGCAAATACACTCATAGATGTTGCCCCTAACAACAAGGCGGCTACTATTGTTTTAATTGTCATGATATTTCAGTTTTAAGAATTTATTGGCAAACTTACTAAATTTCGTTGAAACAAGAGTCATTTAACCCTAAAAAAGCACAAAAGCGTGGGTCAATTGACTCACGCTTTTGCTATCTATGATTTCGATGTATTATTTCACTATTACTTTGCGAGTTGTGCCGTCACTCATTCTTACGATATTCACACCTTGCGCAGGTTGTGAAAGCAAACGGCCAAACAAGTCATAACGAGCCACCTCTGTTGCTTCTGATTGGTTAACCTCAACACCTTCAACGCCACAAATAGAGGTATCAATAATGTCATAGGCACACAATCCGTCGCCAGGCACAAACAAATAAACTCTCACATAACCTTTGTCAATCTCAACATAGTCAGCAAGTGCTTGGTAAGTAGTGCTTTCAACGCTACCCATGCCATCTTTGGGGAGTGTCCACATGAGCGACATTGACTTATATGACAATGATGAATCGGTTTTCACCACATTGAACTTATAACCTCCAGTCAAGAAGTCAGATGAAGGATATACCACATATTTTGAACCGTTCATTTCAAACCAAGTACCACCATTTGCAACTGCCGATTGAGCTTGCAATAATGTATTGTTGCTAAACGAGTCGAGAATTGAGCCGTTTGTGAACGAGTATTTTGTCAACTGTGTATCACCACCTTTGAAGAAGAATGTGTTATCGTCGATGGGAATTACAAGAGGAGCTGTTCCGGGATAACTCAAACCTGAAGGATAGAAAGATTTCAACGAACAATTTTCGGTATTTGACAATACGCCGTTAGTAAACGACCAACGAACTACGCGTTTTGATTTGGCAAATCCGGCAAATACTTTGAAGTTGCCTGTTGACACATCTCCTGTCAATGCAATATGGTCGCAGCGTGATGTAGTACCACTATATGTCATTGATGCCAATTGGGTCAAATTACCCGTTTCAAGGTCAACCTTATGCAACACAATAGGTGTTGAGCTGATATTGAGCGAAAGGTTTGCAATGCAGACATTTCCTTTTGAGTCTTTCACAACAGTGTTACAAGGATAGTAAGCAATCTTGCCTTCATCGCCGAGAATGATATCGCTAACTATCTCACCGGTTTTGCCGTCATATTTGCGGAGATAGATATTTGCTGATGTAGAATTTTCTGAACGTGATGCTACATACACATAGTCTCCAACTGCACAGAATGAGCGGTTTAACGAACCGTTTTCAGCAAAAGTGATGTTTTGATAATCATCAAGAACCGAACGGAACCATATATTGTTTACTGTAACTGTGCCTTGGTCAGAATATGAGTCATTAGCTTTATCGATCAACACCTCATATCCAGGCTCAAAATTACCTACGTCAACTTTGGCAATGTTAAACGAGCGAACGTCAGACACTGTGTTTTCAAGACCGCTGCCCGATGTGATTACTCGCCAATAGAATGTGCCCTTGCCGAGCATTGACAACTTCATTGCATGAGAGGTTTCAGCTACAGTCTTTTCATACTTGATTGTTGAGAAGTCGCGTTGAGTAGCAACTTGCAATGTGTATTTGTCGCAACTAACAGCACTCCATGTAAACGCAAAGCTATCGTCAATTTCGGCACCGTCAGCAGGCGACAAAAGCGATGTTTTAGGGGCGCTTGGGCGAGTTGTTGTGACAAATGTAGCCACATCACTCACCGATTCGAGTTTGCCACTTTGTGTTGTACGCACTCGCCAATAATAGGTAGTTTTTGAATCCAATGCGCCGAGGTCAACTGTCGCTTTGTTTGCTGTCAAGCCTGTCTTTTGGATTTTGATAGTTGAGAACGATGAGTTATCGGCAATTTCGAGCACATAGGTTGCGCTGCTCACCGCACTCCAACTAAATTCTTGTGACCATTGAACGGCTGCACCATTAATGGGAGAAATGAGTGTGGTTTTTTGAGAATCGCCTTCGGGATAACCTACAATAGCGGCTTCATGCTCGCGGCCATAACCGTCATATACACACACTGCATACCAATAATTGCTACGTTTATCAGTGTCGACAGTATATGTTCCGCCATAAACAACATCTTGGAGATATTCTACAGCAAATCCGTCGCCGTCACTTGCTTTAGCTTCATTGATAGTAACCGACATGGGCATTGCATATACTGTGTAACGGATAATCGCATTACCGTTTGTGGTTTCAGTCCATGAGAGCGTTCCATTATTGTATGCAGCATTGGTCACCTTGCCATAAGTGCTACCGGTTTTCCATGTGACAACGGGAGTGAGAGATTTGTATGCAAACGCGTTTGCTTTCAAGTAATCGCCAAAGCCATCAGCCTTGTGGCCGTTAATATATGCCGCGCTATAAAAGATTGTACCAGGAGCATTGTTTGTGTCATATTGACGGTTGAACAAAATCTGATTGTTCATTTCTGACCAACCGCTTGTATTGTTTGACAACTCGCCACCGCCAAGGTCTGACGACTCTTGACTCGCATAATAATGACGGCCAAATTTGGGTGCTGCATAACTCCACCATTTTGTCAATTTTTCATATGGCGCAGTTGAGTGAGTTGTAGGCCAATAACATTGGGGAGAGATAAAGTCGATAGTGCCTTCAGCTAGCCATGCCAAGGGGTCACTGTAAATCTGAGCATACTGCCAGTCGCTAGCCGAAACGCCATAAGATGAGGGCGAAGAAAGACCATACTTGCTTGCCGATTTGCTTGACACACCCGCAGGGCTGATACCAAAGCGAACGTCAGGGCGTTTTGCCTGGATAGCGTCATAAACATCTTTTACCATCTTGTTGACATTTTCACGACGCCAGTCACCAATCGACAATGATGTTCCGCTTGACTGGTAGTCGCTGTAGTCGGGCGCACTTGATGATTCGGTTGTACCACCACTGGGATAGAAATAGTCGTCAAAGAGAATACCGTCGATGTTGTAGTTATCCAAAATTTCTTCAACCACATTTACAATAAGTTGACGGGTTTCGGGCAATGCAGGGTTAAACACCTTATATGATGTGTTTTCTGTACCTGCGATAAGCATACCGTCCGACTCCCATTGCTTGTCCATGGCAGTTGACCATGCTGTACCCGACGACCAACGGTAAGGATTCAACCACACATAGGCTTCCAAACCGCGTTTATGAGACTCTTCAACAAAAAATGCCAACGGGTCCCAACCTGGATCTGTGCCACGAGTACCGGTCAAATAACTTGACCATGGCGCATATTTTGACGGATACATGGCATCGCCCATTGAGCGAACTTGAAAACATGAACCATTCATGTTTGTTGCCTCAAAACCGTCGAGATACTGAATCATCTGATTTTTTTGAGATGTTTGAGCCGATGATGATGTTCCTGATGTTGAGGGCCAGTCGATACCCCACACTGTCGTGAACCATGCCGAGCGTAACTCACGTTTAGGATTAGCAGCAAACACGTTACCGGCTATAAAACACAGCAACGAAGCCGCTACTAATAGATGCTTAAAATTCTTGAGCATAATTTAAATTTAAGGTTATTACTATTTTTATTAATTTCTAATTAGTTAGGCCAATCCCCACAACAATACCATGGGGAATTTACGGCAAAAATAGCAAAAATTTCGGAAACGGCGACCATTTAACGCTCTTTAGGCCGTTTTCTTAACTTTATTTGGTTAACAATAACCGCTAAACAACCATATTCTACATAAAAACACGTCCACCATCGCTGCTCAACTGAGCATCAAATGGTGGACGCACTTAATCTTATTTCTACCTTCTTATTTCAAAGAATATTTTTCAATAAGGGGAAGCATTTGGTCAGCGAAATAGCGGAAAGCCTTGTCGGTGAAATGATAGTTGTCAACAGTGCCTTCAACATCGTCACCGAGAATTTCTTCGGCAGTCATATAATAGACATCTTTCACACCTTCAGCAATGAGTTTGTCATAGAAATCTTTGAGCACCTGATTTTTCTCACGCAAAGCCTTTTCCACATCAGGACAGAAACGATAGATAGGGAACATGGGGCTTTCGATGAGCAACACTGGCACAGCGGGATTTGCTGCACGCAATGCGCGATAGAACGGCTCAATATTTTTCTTGAGGTTCTCGGTAGTGTTGTTGGGCAACACATCAATCACATATAAACCGGCATCAATCGCGCCCATCAATTCAGCGATAGGCAAATCAAGGCGAGCATTACCACTAAAGCCGAGGTTTATTACCTCGCGATTAAGTTCACGTTGCAAAATATTGGTGTGAGCCATACCCGCACGTGTTGCGCAACCGCCTTGCAAAATGCTTGTGCCATACATTACGATGGGTTTCTCGCGAACGGGCAGATTAACCTTGGGTGCTGCAATTGTAGCCGCCGAGTCTACACCGATATAAAGACTGTCAACGCCATCATACAAAGGCAAATACATCATATATTCGCGATCCTTGGGCAACATGCCATTAACAACCGAATAGTTTGAATTTTTGCTATTCACATTGGGACGTACACTACTTACAAATGTCCAGGTATTATCATCTTGAAGCACATACAAATCAAGCCCACGAATACCGGTGGGTGTCATATGATTCATTCGACGCTTTAACACCGATTTCCATTTTACACGAATAGATGTTGTATTTGACGAAAAACGCACCGACATGCCGGCAGTGTTGCAACCGAGGTCATACAACTCTCCGCGCAATGTGTCTTTAAGTTCAACTGGAAGTCGATTCCAAGGATTTTCGGCGTCCTTTACAACCGTACCGGTAATTTCATACTGACGAGCATCATAAAACACTGGCTCTGCTGCATTAGCCAATGAGGCCACACATAGGGCCATTACAAAAAATAATTTTTTCATGTTAGTTAGGTTTGCAATTTTATGCAAAGATAACCCCACTTATCCAAACAATCCCCAAATCTCCTCACAAAACTCACCGGGATAAACAATTTTAACTAAAAGCCAACCGACTTCGAGCATTTTTCTTGGCCAAACGAGCCTTTCCGCTTGCGATAATGACATACTTGCCATTGGGCATGGGATAAACGAGAATCTCACGCATGGCAGTCATTTCGGGTTTGTCCTCAATGCTCTTAACGAGTTTCTTGAACTTGTCATCCTTAATGAATCGTGGGTTCAGGGCAGACCATCAATCTGCCCTTTGTTCGGCTCAATGTCCGAAAGTTTGAGCATAATGCTCGGCATTAGTTGTATATCCATATGCTCTTGTATAACTTTACTCACAAAATACTCAAAATTCTTTAATTATCAAACAATTAAATGGGCAAAAATGTTGTGTAAAAACAAAAGAAACACTGAGATAGCAGTGCTTCTTGTTTTATTTGATTCCCCTTGCAGGGTCAATGTCTTTAGTTAATTCCCTAAAAAACTCAATTTCTTCATTGGCTTTGCCTATATCATACGAATCTAATTGACTAAATAATTTTGAATGAATGCCATCAAGAGCATACATTTCTTCCTTCATATTATTATTGCCTAACACAACAATCATATGAGTTATTTCGCTATCCAATTTAAACCATTCTCTTATTTCCATATTACAAATATACGCAAATTCTTTAATTATCAAAGAATTAAGGTAGCAAAAATATTGTATATATGTCGGTTTTTTATTATTTTTGCATATAAAATTACATCGCTATGACACGAGAAGAAAGACAAAAACAATTGGATGAAGAATATGTGTATGAGCCATTTATTGGTGATGGTGGCTTCCCATTGTTTCTGTGTGGCACTAAATGCAACATTTGCAAGCATTATCATGGCGATGACAAATGTTCATGTGAGGCATATCCAAATGGCATTCCCGACAAATTTGCTATAAGACACGGGAGTATTATGCCTAAAGAACATAGTAATATCGAACCCGACCAAACAGGGGAATTTGTGTTTTCATCTATCATAAACTAGCAACCATCAAGCTTGTATTGGCAGTTACGCCAGAAAATTTTGTCATATTGTTGGGGACAATAAATTAATTCATTAAATTTGTAACTGAAATCAGGTGCAATAGTTGAAGTTAAGGCGGGCTGCCCCATTTGGCTATTTTCAGCATCTGATTTCTTTTGTTTGAAACAAATCATATAATCGGAGCTGATTTCGCATGAATTTTATATATTTTGTGAGCTAAAGGCTATTTCTATACAAATATAAACCTCTTTTAACCCAAAAAGTGGGTTGAAAAATTTATATTGTCGGCAAATATTTGTAACTTTGCATCTTGATAAAAACTGACAACATGCGTAAACTCATCATATTCTCACTACTGCTCACCTTGCTGACATCATGCGGCGAGTATTACAAGGTTCAAAAGAGCACTGACTATGACTATAAGCTCGACTATGCCAAGCGCGCATTTGAGAGCGGCAAGTATGTGCAAGCTTCAACCATCCTTACCGACATCGTCACAGTATTCAAAGGCACTCCAAAAGCCGAAGAATCACTCTATTTGTTGGCATTGAGCCACTACGAGAACAAGGATTATGTAAGTTCTGGTGCATATTTCAACACCTACTACACTCGCTACCCAAAAGGCAAATACACCGAGTTGGCACGCTACTATTGCGGATATGGCTACTACCTTGACTCGCCTGAGTCTCAACTTGACCAAAGCGGCACACTCAAAGCAATAGAAGAACTCCAAGCCTTTCTTGACTATTACCCCAAAAGCGACAAAGTGACTATAGCCCAAAACGCAATATTTGAGCTCCAAGACAAGCTCACACTTAAAGAGCTACAAAACGCTCAGCTCTACTACAACTTAGGCAATTACATGGGCAACAACTACGAATCAGCCGTCATTGTAGCCAAAAACGCAATCAAAGACTACCCTTACTCAAAATATAAAGAAGAGCTTGAACTGCTGATACTTAAAGCCCGCTATCAGGAAGCGAGCCAAAGTGTCGAAGAGAAAAAAGCCGACCGTTTTCGCGTAGTTGTTGACGAATACTATTCTTTTATCAATAACTACCCCGATAGCCACAACCGCAAAGAGGCAGACAACATCTACCACATTGCAACCAAATACATTAACGACTAAAACAATTAACAACTATACATTAATTATGGATTACAAGAAATCAAACGCTCCTCACAACACAGTCACTCGCGACATGATTGAGTTGTCAAAAGACACAGGCAATGTTTACGAAACAGTAAGCATCATCGCTTATCGTGCCAACCAAATCGCAGAACAGATGAAAAGCGACCTTGACAAAAAACTCACTGAGTTCTCAACAAACGCCGACCAACTCGAAGAAGTAACTGAAAACCGCGAGCAAATCGACATTTCTCGTTACTACGAAAAACTCCCCAAACCCACCCTTATCGCTGCGCAAGAATATGCCGAAGGCAAAATTCACTACCGCAATCCATCTAAGGACAAAATCAATCTCGACTAATCATTGCAAAAATAACGAGTTAACTGTTGGTCATTTCGTTTTTTTTGACTAACTTTGCACTCGCTAAATCAAAATCATATTTATTAACCATCAAAACTTTTTAGGAATGCACTTGAATTCTGAACAAAAAGTAGAAATCTTTGAGAAATACGGTAAGGGCAAGACTGACACTGGCTCACCTGAAGCACAGATTGCATTATTCTCGGTTCGTATCGCTCATTTGACTGAACACCTCAAGTCAAATCACAAAGATTATACAACAGCGCGTGCTCTTAAAGCGCTCGTAGGTAAGCGTCGTAGCCTTCTTGACTACCTCAAGAAAAAAGACATCAACCGCTACCGTGCGATCATCGCTCAAAAAGAGCTTGGTATCAGAAAGTAAGCACTGTTGCTCTACTCGACGATTACAAAGAGGCTGTTTCCATGGAAACAGCCTCTTTTTTTTATAGGGTAAATGCTCCGCATTCTAATCAAAGTCGGTTCTTGTACATTGGCGACACCCCAACAACTTGTAGACACACTATCACAAGACAACAGTGCCAAAGTCGACACAACAACTCTAGTCACAAAAAAATCTCCGGCACGTTACGCGTCGGAGATTTCTATGTTATCACACTAATTAGTCTTCGGAATAGTGACGGAGCACACGGCGGTAGGAATTGAATATCTTTGATTTTGACACAAATCCCACATATTTGCCATTCTCTACAACGGGCAAATTCCATGCGCCTGTATCGTCAAATGTTTTCATTACGCGCTCCATGCTCTCTCCCACTTCAATCTTTGCCGGAGGCATACTCATAAACTTGTTAACCTTCATCTTGCGATATAAGTCGGGACGGAACATAATATTGCGAATATCATCAAGCAACACAACGCCCAATAATACGTTGTCATTATTAATAACCGGGAACAAGTTACGGTTTGACTGCGAAATAACATCGACCATTTCTTTTAGCGACATTTCGGGGCGTACGGTCATAAAGTCTTTTTCGATAACACTGTCCATTTTGAGCAATGTCAACACCGCTTTATCTTTATGATGAGTTATCAACTCTCCGCGCTGCGCCAAACGCATTGTGTAGATGCTATATTTTTCAAACACTTTGATAGTGCCATAAGATATGGTAGATACAATGAGCAACGACAAGAACAAGTCAAACCCGCCTGTCAACTCTGCCGTCAAGAAGATAGCCATCAACGGAGCATGCATAACGGCCGACATAACTCCCGCCATTCCCATCAATGCAAAGTTCTTAACCGACAATTCCAGACCAAAGCCAAGATGGTTGAGCAAATAGGCAAAGAAGAAACCTGACATACAACCGACATAAAGCGAGGGAGCAAAAGTACCACCCACACCGCCGCCTCCATTAGTGGCCGAGGTTGCAAACACTTTCATCAATATAATTGCGCCGACAAACAAGAGGACAAACCACACACTATCGGCATCGCCATAGAAGATACTACCATCAACAATTGACGATGTATTGCCATTGAGCAACGAAGTGATTGATGTGTAACCTTCGCCATACAACGGAGGGAATAGATAAATGAGCACGGCCAATATAGCACCGCCCACAGCTGTTTTAGTCCACGGATTTTTAAAGCGACGGAAAAAATTCTCCATCATATTCATGGCACGCGTAAAGTATAGCGACACCAGCCCGCAGAAAACGCCAAGCAATATCACATATGGAATGCGTTGAGTCACAAACGGCTCGCTCTGCACAAAGAAGAACTCCACATCATAGCCAGTAAATATATATGCTACTGTAGCACTTGTAATTGACGCAATGAGTAGCGGCATAATCGACACTGTTGTCAGGTCAAGCATCAGCACCTCAATAGCAAACAGCATACCCGCAATCGGAGCCTTGAAAATGCCCGCAATACCAGCTGCAGCACCACACCCCACCATGATCATCAATACTCGCGGCGACAAGCGGAACATTGAGCCGAGATTTGATCCGATGGCAGCTCCTGTGTAAACAATGGGGCCTTCGGCTCCAACCGAACCGCCAAAACCGATTGTAATCGAACTTGCTGTTACAGATGTGTATATGTTATGTGGTTTCAATCGGCTTTTATTTTGCGATATCGCATGCAATACACGAGTCACCCCATGTGAAATATTGTCTTTAACCACATATCTCACATATATACCTGTGATGAGAATACCCAACGCCGGATAAATGAGATATAAATAGTTACCTCCGGTAATATGCACATGCGATGTGAGCATATCAGAGATAACATGAATAAGTGTCTTAAGCAACAATGCGGCAAATCCGGCAAACAAGCCTACAAACAATGCCATTATCATCACAAAGGTTTTCTCCTTTATATGCTGTTGGCGCCATAGCACAAATCGCATAAACAAGTCCGATGCCTTTTGTTTTAATTCTTGTATTTTGAGTTTCATTATATTCCCTTTCCGGTAACTACTATCTGTACTGTGTAAAACAATATTTTCAAGTCAACGAGCATCGACACATTCTCTATATATAATAGGTCATATTTCAATCGCTCAATCATGCCATCTACATCTGAAGCATAGCCATACTTAACCATACCCCATGAAGTAATCCCTGGTCTGACTTGATGAATCAATGTATAATAAGGCGCTTTGGCCAATATCTGCTTAATGTAGTATTCGCGTTCGGGACGAGGACCAACGATCGACATATCGCCGCGCAAGACATTCCAAAAGTTGGGCAACTCATCAAGGCGATATTTGCGCAACACACGACCCAAACGGGTGATACGCTCGTCGTTGAGTGTCGACAACGCCGGGCCTCCGGCCTCAGCATCAACCTTCATCGAGCGGAATTTATATATATAAAACGGTTTCTTGTGATAGCCTATGCGCTCCTGACGATAAAACACCGGACCGCGAGAGTCACATTTCACCAAGATGGCAATCACAAGCAACAACGGTGAAATCAACAGCAACGTTATAAACGATAACACCACATCGCTCACTCGCTTAAGATTTCGTGTGCTCGCACTCATTTGAGAGCGAGAAATATCAACCAGCGGCTCGCCAACGACATTTGAAATGCGAACCTTTGAGGTGAGCAATTGATACAAATCTGGCGAAATATAGATCGGACAATCAAGTGGCAACAAACTGTTTACCAACGACATTGTCGCCTTGATGCCATGTCGATGTGGTATCACGATGAGATTTTTAATGTTTAATCGGGCACACACCTCTTCAATTTCAGCGATATCATATACAGGCAAATTCAATTCACGGTCAAGCTCACCGTCAAGAATCTGCACATATCCCACAACATTAAAGCCCATCGACTTCTTCATTTCGCGCAAACGCTGCTCAAGTTTGGTTGCGGTTACAGATGTACCAACTATGAGTGTATTAAACGACCACTCGCGATTGTGAATCTTGCGAGTGGCAACTCGGGTGATGCTATAACGAACTAAATAAACCGGCACAAACAATACTGCAAACAGCAACAGCATCAGCTCATAGGCAAATGCTCGGCCGGCAATGTGGTCGTTAACAATGGCCACAAAAAAAATGATTATCATGCCCACCAATGCTGTGGTAGCAGTGGTTATGACCTCTTTTAGGCGCGACTTGAGGAACACACCATTGTAATAGCCCGACAAATAATATACGCCCAATAGCACTAACGGGAACACTACTTGTCCCACCACAACCATTGGTGACGACAAGAAACGAGTCAATGACCCGTAGTCGGCTATAATCTGGCTATCAAAATAATAGCGAACAATATTAAACAACAAACAAGCCAAATTGGTCGAGAAAAAGTCCCCGACCACATATTTTGCTCTTTGTCGTTTTGTTCCTATCATTATTTTCTGATTATTTTAACCGAGCCGTCAGCGCCAAGCTTGATAACACTCGAAGGTTGATGTTCGGCATTGTCGCGTTGTTTACTTTTTACTATATAATCAACCTGCGATTTTATTTCATCGCTGATTTGTGAAAAAGTGGCTGCCGTGGGTTCGCCGCTAACATTGGCCGATGTTGACACGATGGGGCGACGATATGAACTGCACAATCTCTGAGAAAACTCTTCACTTGTAACCCTTATGCCGACACTTCCATCTTCGCCCAACAACTCAGGCGCAAGATTTATACCTTGATCATAAACGATAGTAATCGGCTTGTCCGACAACTCTATCAAGTCATAAGCAACCTCGGGCACTTCATCAACATATCGGTCAAGGACATTGACGTCGCCCAACATCACAATGAGCGCCTTATTATCGGCTCGACGCTTGATTTCGTAAACCCGTCGCACAGCATCACTGCGTGTGGCATCGCAACCGATACCCCACACCGTGTCAGTCGGATAAAGTATAACTCCACCCTTTTTCAGTGTTTCGCAAGCAAGTTTTATATCGTCGTCTATCTGTGACATGATTGGCTGTGATTTTACCTATTTTAGCTTAAGTCCTCGTTCCAACGGCGACGCAATGGAAACTTACTTGTGTGAATGAGCAATCGCAACGATGTGCTATATGTGCAATAAGCCCAAATCCAATTCATCAGCACCGAAATCTTATTGCGCATGCCCAATATTGAAATCAAGTGCACAAACATCCATGCCAACCATGCAGGACGGCCATAGAGGTGCATGTGATTAAGGTCGGCCACCGCACGGTTGCGGCCAACAGTTGCCATCGAACCCTTATCGTTATATTTGAAAGCTTGTTTAAATTCGCCTTTATTCAAATGTTTAGCGAGAAGTGCCGCTTGCTGAATAGCTACTTGCGCCAATTGTGGATGACCTTTGGGGTAATCACCACCCATCATCAACGCGATGTCTCCAAGAGCAAACACATCATCAAGACCTTTCACGCGGTTGTATTCATCAACCACAAAACGGTTGCCGGGACCACGTTGGAACTCTGCACCTACGATCTCCATCGGCTCGCCTGTTACACCAGCAGTCCAAATCACCATTTCAGAATAGATTTCTTCACCGTCGGCAAATGTCACTACATCATTTTCATATGACTTCATGATTTTGCCCAACTTGACGTCAACCATAAGATGGCCCAAATATTCCAATGCTTCGCGCGATGCTGTATCGCTCATTGTGCGCAACAATCGATCGGTACCTTCAACCAATGTGATTGACAACTCATCAACCGAAATATCGGGATACTCGCGATGAAGAATATATCGTTTCATTTCGCCAATCGCACCGGCAATTTCCACTCCTGTGGGACCACCACCAATCACGACAAAGCTCAACAAACGACGACGCTCTTCCGGGTCGTGAGAAACACTTGCACGTTCCAAACGGTCAAGGATTTCATTACGGCAACGAATTGCTTCGGGAGTACTTTTAAGCGTATATACCTTTTTGTGCAAATCATTCATGCCAAAAAAGTTGTTGGTTGTGCCGGCAGCAATCACCAATTTGTCATATTGGATAGTATCAAGACTTGTTTTCACCGTCTTGTTTACGACATCAATCTGCTCGACATTTCCCATTTGATAACGAGCACCCTTAGAACTCAACTTGCGCATTTCGCGACGATAGGGAAACGAAATGCTACCGGGGTCGAGACCCGACGACGCAATTTGATAGAACAACGGAGGGAAACTATGATAGTTGTTGCGGTCAACTAATACAACCTCAAACTTTGACTTGTCAAGTTTTTTAACAAGATTCAATCCGGCAAAACCACCGCCGATAATTACAATCTTTTCTTTACCTTTCATTCTAAACAATCTTTTAACATATAGAACACGCCAAACTTTAATGTGTTCTGCATTCATACTGCAAATTTACACACAATGATACATCTTTTGAAATTTTATATCAACTTTTTTACTTGCCATTTGGCTTTATTGCCTTATTTTTGCAAAAAAATAAGCATACACATGAAATTTGTCAAACATATCATCATTTCAATAGCATTTTTGTGCTCTCTCAACACCTCGGCACAAATCAATACCGACCAAGTTATGCGCATCGGTCGAAACGCACTATACTTTGAGGACTACATGCTATCGATACAATATTTCAACCAAGTCATACAGGCAAAGCCCTACCTTGCCCAGCCCTATTTTTATCGTGCAATAGCCAAACTGAGTCTCGAGGACTATTTGGGCGCCGAAGAAGATGCCTCAACAGCGATTGAGCACAATCCATTTATCAC
>JAFPCM010000169.1 GCA_017390185.1 Muribaculaceae bacterium | reverse complement strand
GCAGAACATGAATGAGGCTTTTAGCGGTATAATCGAAGCCGGTGCATCAGCAGAGTTGCAATTGATGAATCTAAAAACGTTGTTTGGAGGGAATGCAGAGGCTGCCGAGGCGATATATGAACGCATATCGTTGAGGATATTTCGTTTTAGTTGGTCGGGGTCAATATAATCGGGCATAATGGTTTAAAATTTGCGTCTTTGTTTCAAATGCTTTATACATAATTTTTTTGAGGTTATTATTGCTGATTTTAAAAATAGTTTGTATATTTGCAATGGTTCTGGTGACCAGTCTTAGACCTCATCGGAACCTCACTGGAGTCTTTATGGCTCCTTTATTTTTCATATACCTTTCCAACGCCTTTGTGAAACACAATTATAACACGATGTTTTGATGAGCGATTAAGATAGTTACGTATCGTTTCATCAATATACTCTTCTAAAAAATCATCTGAAATATCTAAAACAATATTGTCGGCTTGTTTTTTTGCTTTTTTGATGCGATTTTCAATCATTTCTTTTTGTTTTTCACGACTTAAATCAGAAGATTTATGCCCTATTCTTTTTGCATCGTACGACTTTCCCCCAATAAAAAAATCGGGATTTTTACCGTCAAAGACGCCTTCTGGAAGTAATATCTGTCGTAATTTTTTTGGGGCTTGTGTTGTTTGCTCTAATCGGGGCAATGGGCGACCTGATAAAAGCAGCGTTCACCGAAGATAGGCTTCACCTCGGCTATGCAAATTAATAAATTTCATTTATTATTTGCTATTGCTCTCGGTTTGCACTATCTTTGACCTTTATATTTGGGAAAGTATGAAAAATAATGTTCTGAGCAAAGAAAACGGATTGATAGCGAAAATGGTAAAATGGGCTGTCGACTTGTGGAAATATTGTAGCCACGGCGTATGGGCCGATACTCGCACAAATCTGTTTGTGCGCATCATAAAGACGGTTAATCTGTCGGTAAGCTCGTTTTTGAATACCGATTTGCAGTCGCGTGCCGCAGCGTTGACCTATCGCACAGTGCTTGCTATAGTGCCGGCCTTGGCAATGGTTTTTGCTATTGCGCGTGGCTTTGGTTTTCAGAATTTATTGCAATCGCGCTTGTTTGGCTATTTTCCGCAACAAAGCGAATTGCTGAAAACGGCTTTTAGCTTTGTCGATTCCTATCTGTCACAGGCTTCAGAAGGCTTGTTTGTGGGGATTGGCATTGTGTTCTTGATGTGGACATTGATATCGTTGCTCGGAGATGTCGAGGATTCGTTTAATGTTGTGTGGGGTATCAAGAAAAGCCGCTCGATTTGGCGCAAGATGACCGACTACACGGCAATATTCCTCATTCTTCCGGTGTTGTTTATATGCTCGACCGGCTTGTCGATCTTCATGTCAGAAACGTTGCAAAATGCCATAACTTTCCGCTTTCTTTCGCCCATCTTCCCTGTGTTGCTTGATATAGCAAGTGTGGTGTTGACATGGTTGTTTTTTGCGGGAATGTATATGCTGATTCCTAACACCAAAGTGAAATTTAGCAATGCGATGGTTGCCGGCTTTGTATCAGGTACAGCGTTTCTGGTGGTGCAATGGCTGTTTGTTTCGGGTCAGTTGTATGTGTCAAAATACAATGCCATTTATGGTAGTTTCTCTTTCTTGCCATTGATGCTTTTGTGGCTGTATTTTGTGTGGATTATATGTTTGTCGGGGGCAGTTTTGTGTTATTCGTCGCAAAATATATTCCGATTCAGTTATTTTAACGATATCAAGGACATATCTCCGGCCTATCGTCGCAAAATGACCGTTGCGCTGATGGGAGTAGTGGCTCGACAGATGTATGAACAACGCCGTGCGCTGACACAAGAAGATTTATCGCAAAAATATGGCATTCCCATCAGGCTTGTTACAGAAATTGTGAACGAATTGGTTGAAGCCGGACTTGTGTCGCGTGTGCTGCTTGATGAAAAGCGCGAGATATTTGGTTTGCAGCCTGCTGTTGATGTTCATCAACTAACATTGGGCATGATGATTCGCCGTCTTGACCAATATGGTGCATCGGGCTTTGTTGATGAATTTGACAATCGTTTCCCCGAACTGTTCAAGGTTGATGATGGTATTACCGAGCAAATGTGCCGCACTGCCGATGAAATCAAACTCATCGACTTGAACCTCAAATTAGAAGAATAAATTTACTAACTAATAATACTCAACAAAAATGAAAAAAGTTATTGCTACAACAGCCGCTCCCGGCGCTATCGGCCCCTACAGTCAGGCTATCGACACTGGCTCAATGGTGTTTATTTCAGGTCAGATTCCCGTAAATCCCGCTACAGGTGAAATTCCCGAAGGTATCAAGGCTCAAGCCGCTCAGTCGTTGGCCAATGTTAAGGCTATCTTGGCCGAAGCTGGTTTGACAGTTGACAATGTGGTTAAGACAACAGTATTCCTGGCCGATATGTCAATGTTTGCCGACATGAACGAGGTGTATGCACAAACATTTACTGCACCTTTCCCTGCACGCTCGGCTGTGGCTGTGCGCGAACTTCCCAAGCAAGTGCTTGTTGAAATCGAGGTTATCGCTGTCAGATAATCAACGCATTTTCAAGATACAGTAAAGGCCGGGCGATTGACATCGACTCGGCCTTTGTTATGCGTTATTGATTGCTGTTGGCAAGGTGTTCGAGCAGGTCGGCTACGACAAATGTACTGCCGCCGACAAATATGGTGTCGGCCGCCGAAGATGTGTCGAGTGCGTGTCGATAGGCTTGCGCTACATTTGCGATAACTTCGCCTTCGAGACCTGCTGTTTCGGCCAATTGAGCCAAATC
Organism: Muribaculaceae bacterium; assembly: GCA_017390185.1. GTDB lineage: Bacteria > Bacteroidota > Bacteroidia > Bacteroidales > Muribaculaceae > RGIG4079. The sequence goes on along the minus strand of JAFPCM010000169.1, from coordinate 201 downwards.
GGCTGCGGGCAATGAACGTGGAATGTTGGCATTGGTGAAGATGTAGCGAGCCTGGCGAGGCATCATGCCAAGAATGTGGGAAATGTCTTTGTCGTTGACAAAGCCTATGACCATAGTCAGTTTACCTTCAATGTTGTTGAGTTGTCGTGACAGGTATTCCCAGCCGCCGGTATTGTGGCCTGTGTCGCACACCACGCGAGG
>JAFPCM010000168.1 GCA_017390185.1 Muribaculaceae bacterium | reverse complement strand
TTAACCAATTCTTTAACTACGTTGTTGCCACGTTTAACGATGTAGAGACCGTTTTCGGGGTTAGCAACTTTAACACCTTGGAGGTTGTAGTAAGTAGCTTCGCCTTCGAATGTGTCAGCTTCGATACCTTCAACACCTACTTCACCGTAAGGATCTTCGAAACCTTCTTGGTGGATAACGTAGAGACCCATACCGTTGTTACATTTGTAAGTCAAGAGGTAAACACCTTCAACACCGTTAGCGTCAGTTACGTTGAGTGTTTGGATATTGTGGATACGAGTACCGGTGTCTGAATCAATACCGAGACCTTTTTCAGGAAGTTCCCAATATTTAACCATGTTTTCAAACATCAAGTCGGGGATTTCTGCTACGATAACATGAGCACCGTTGTTGCTTGCGTCGTTAGGTTGACCTTTAACATATGCAATCATGTTTTTGTCACCGATAGTGAACTCAGCAACACCATTACAACCTACATTGGGGTAAAGTTCAGTAGGAGCGTTCATGAAACCGTCAACAACACCAGCACCTGTGTTATAAAGTACGGGACGAGAATAGTTGTCATCGATATAGAAGTTTTCACCTGTGAGTTCTTCGTCATACATGATGTTTACAACACCAGCACCACCCCATTGAGTAAGGTCGGCAGGGTTAGTTTCAAGACCTTGAGAAACGTCCCAGCATACATAACCGTCGAAGTCGCCGGCCCATTCAGTACCGCCTTGTTCGAGTTTCCAACGGTAAACAGCGAGATTTGAACGAGCAACACCCATAGCGATAGCGTGGCTTTCTACACCTGTTACATCACCGAGGATGTCGATGTAGTCAACGCGGCTAAGGTTGGCAGCTTCGTCAGCGGGAACATAGAGTTCAGCTGCGAGTGTACAATCACCTGTGTTGATGTCATTAATTTTGTATACTTTGATAGGAGCGTCGATGTTAGTACCACCGTGGTAGTTAGCAATCCAAAGGTTGCCAAAATCATCGCGACCGATAGAGTTGTTACAGAGAAGACCTGTGATGGGTGTGCCTTCGCATGAAAGAGCAACTTCTTTTTCCCAAGCACCGGTAGCGAAGTTAATGATGCCGAGGAGACCGAAATTGGTTGTTTGAGCAGTGCCGTCAGCGTTCAATTCGCCGGTTGGACGAGAAGGACCCCAAGCTACAACGATACGGTTGTTGTCTTTGTTTTCTTCATCGATGAAGAGAGTTGCCATACGAGCATACTGATAACCTTCTTTGGCAAAAGGATATGCAGACCAGTCGTCGATGTTGTATTTTTTTGCAGATACCCAACGGTTGTAAACAGAAATGTCGTTTACGGGGGCGTAAGTTTCTTTTGCCTCAACAGAAGCAAAAGCTGAAGCACTAACAAGTGCAGCAGATGCAAGAAGTAAAAATTTCTTCATAATTGAATGAATTTTTAGTTAGTAATTATGGTTAATTTAAAGAATTGTTGTTTCCAGTTTCGTAGTCTTTACGAATTATGCACCAAAATTATAAACTTTTTCTCAATAAACATAATTTCGCGGACTTTTTATGAGCGGAAATCTGATATTTAATATATTTTTACAATTTCAGGCAGAATATAACCCCTCATGTCTCGCCGACTCGGCCTCGTCGCCCGTCCACTTCGTGGCAGAGGACGCTTGACAACACAACGATCCCGGAAACACTAGGTTTGTGCACCAGCAAGTCCTCCTCTGCTTTTTGCGGAGAAATTTCGGAGCAAAAAATAGGGGAGGTGGGGCAAAGCCCCGGAGGGGTTGAGAGAAAAATGATTTGATGGTCATCTTTCGGTCTTGTTTATGCTGACCCCTCAGTCACTTCGTGACAGCTCCCCTATCAGAGCAGGGGAGCACTTTTTGCTGTTGCGTGACAAGTTACGGCGAGTTTCGCACTGCTCGCTTGCACGTGAGCACTTCGTGGTTTCCTATCAGATCAGGTGAGCCATTATGGTACACTTGTTGCGTGTTGGTTTGGGTTGGTATGTTTTGTCGGGGATTATTGTGGGGTAGATGTGAGGTATGTGGTAAAGGTTGAGTGCATAAAATAAAAAAAGGGCAAGCGATCTACATCGCACCGCTACGACCCGATACCGTTGCTTCGATCAAGACCTGGCGGGGTTCTCGGGGAGCTGGTCGTGTAGGACTTACCCGAGTGCAAAGGTAGACATTTTTTTTGAACTGACAAAATCTTGGCACAGAAAAGCGCCAATTTAGGGACATGACAACAAAAAAAGGAACTATCAAAGATAGCTCCTTTGTGTATGTGTTTAGAATCGGGGTGCTCTGGGAGAATGGCCCGATGGACGGCCTCCGGGGAATGGCCCGCCAGGCCCGCGACCTTTGGGTTGGTTGCCTTTGCCAAATGTGTTGAACTTGTAGTTGAACGATAACATGAAGTAGCGAGTCAACGAGTTGTAGTTGATATCGTCGATATAGTTGGCGGTCACGTTGCGGCGTATGTTTTCTTTTTGTTGCAGCAAGTCATATACTTTAAGCGATATTGTAGCAGCCTTGTCGCGCAGGAATTGATATGAGATTGACGCGTTCCACATCCATTGGTTGGTGTCGTAGCCGTCGCTGTAGCCTTGTGTTCCCGAGTATGAGAGGTCGGTGTTTACTGAAAGTCCCCAGGGTGTGTAGTATGCACCGTTGAAAGTGCCGCCATAGGTGTGAACATTGCGGTTTGCATTGATTTGCACCGAGTTGCGGGTGGTTTGCAAATTGTAGAAAGGGCGCAGCTCCAATTCAAAATTATCGGGTCGGAAGGCTATTGAGAACGACTCGCTGACCATGAACGAACCGCTTATGTTGCGAAGGGCGTTGTTGTAACCGACTGTTTGGTTATATAAACCGAAGATGTTGTTGTTGAACGACCAACGTTTGTCGCGGAATGGAAGCGAAATCATGTTCATCAAACGGGCATTCCACACTCCGTTTACATTTTCATAAGTTGTAGTTTGTCGGCCGGTAGTGGGGTCGAATGAAGTTACCGAAATGATGCTGTTTTGAGCGACTTGGGCATTAGCCATAAGCATCAACGAGCGTTGAGTGTCGGCATTGAAATCTTGGAAACGCAATTGAACGTTGTGGCTGAATGTGGGGTCAAGATTGGGGTTACCGATGACGATGCGCATGGGGTTTGACATATCGGCCACGGGTTGAAGTTGGTTGATTGACGGCTGTGAAGTGCGGCCCTGGTAGTTGACATTAAATGAGCTTGCATCGTTGATTTTGTAGCGGAAGCGAACAAACGGGGCGAAGTTCCATACCCAACGGTTGATGTCTTTGTCGTGGTTGATGAGGTTGTCGCTCTTGGTCATTGATGGCACGAACGACAATCCGGCGTTGAGGTTGACGGTTTTTCTAACAAATCGGTATCCGAGTCGAATGTCTTGGTTGAAAAATTCGTTGCGGAATTGGTTGCTGAGAACAGAGTCGACAGTGAGCAATGAGTGGTCAAAGTTGTATATTTCGCCGGGCACGCCAAACTCTATGGGATAGTTTGACACAATTTTATCGGCGTTGTTCCAACGATAGTTGGCACGGTAGGCAAATGTGAGGAAATGCCCTTTTTTAGAGTCGCCGAGAGGTTCGGTCCAAGTGAGGCGTCCATTGACATTATTGCTCCAGGTGTGGTTGTCGGTATAGAGGAGATATTCGTCGATCGAGTCGTTTAGGAGGAAGAAACGGTTGAGCGAGTAAGAGTATTCGTCTTCGTGCACATTGCTGAGGCTATATTGGGCTTGTACCGAGAAAGAGCGTCCTTTGCGTTGGCGGAACTTGTGGTTGTAAACCAATTCGCCTCGGAATTCAAAAGAGTTTCCGTCAGAAATACCTGTGTTAAAGCTTTTGTTTACGGGAGAATAGTTGCCTGCGAGAGTGAGGGTTGAGTCAAGGCTTTCGGAGTCGTTGAAGTTGAACGACACGCGTGGTTTGAACTCAAAGGTGTTGTATTTGTCGGGCTCCCATTTCAAGCGGAAGTCGGCGCGGATATTGTGTCCTGCATCATTGGCTCGTTTGGCCGATTCTTCATAAGAAGTAGAGTCGGCAAACAGATATTGGCGGTTTTGGGTTTGTCGCGAGTTGCGGTCGGTGTGAGAGTACATGACATTACCGCCTACGCGGAAAATCTCTTCTTTGCCCACGTTAAAGTTTATGCCTAATGTTTGAGAAGTGGTGATGCCGTTGTCGCCACCAAAACGGCGAAAGCGGCCCGAGTTTCCGTCGGTGAAGCCGAGCTCGTTGATGTTGTTTGCGCTACCGATGACAGTGATTTGGTTGCCGTTCCAGAAACGGTTTACGATAAATCCGCCTTTGTATCGGTCGTCGGTGCCATAACCCACTTCGGCGCTGCCAAACCAACCGTTGTTCATGCCTTTTTTTACGGTGAGGTTGATGACGGTTTCTTCTTCGCCATCGTCAACACCGGTGAGGCGGGCAAGGTCGCTTTGACGGTCAACGACTTGCAACTTGTCGACCATGTCAACGGGGAGGTTTTTGGTAGCCACTTTGGGGTCGTCAGAGAAAAATTCTTTGCCGTCGACGAGAATTTTTTTGACTTCTTTGCCGTTGGCGGTGATTTTGCCGTCGGAGCCGACTTCAACCCCTGGGAGGCGTTTGAGCAGGTCTTCGACCACAGCATTGGGCTGTGTTTTATATGAATCGGCGTTAAACTCGATGGTGTCTTCTTTTACCTTGATTTGGGTTTTTACGCCGGTAGCAGTGATTTCTTTGAGCAAGATTGACGATTCGGTCATTGCAATGGGGCGCACCCTGACATCGGTCTCGGCCACTGTAACGTCTTTAGTAGCAGCGTCATAGCCGATAAAAGTACATTGCAAAATATATTTACCCGATTTAACATTTGAAAGTCGGAAAAAACCTTTGGTATTGGCCGTTGTTCCGCCTATATATGAACTGTCGCGTGCGCTGAGCAGTCGCACTGTAGCATCGGGCATAGCCTCGTTGTTGCTATCAACAACGCGTCCCGAAATGTTAAATGCCATGGCCGCAATAGAGGTTATTGTCATGGCTATGAGGGAGATAAAGCGAGGGAAAACGTTTTGCATAATTACAAAGATGTGAGATAACGTAACAATAGACTTTTAAATGTAGAAAAGGTTTAAATCGAGTTGTGATGATTTTTTTGTAAATTTCAGAAATTAGGGTCGGTTGCAAGCAAAAAATCCTCCTTGCTACCGCGTAGCCTCGGCGGGGTTGAAAATAAAATAAGTGAAACACTGCGCGGCGGAATACTTGGAGGGGATATTCTATTTAACTTGCGCGAAGATCTCACCGTGGCAGAGCGTTAAGAGACTCCAGTGGCTCATTGTTAGGATATATTTATGCCTGTTTGATTATTTTTTGATGCGAAATTGCGGGTTAATGAGAAATACTTTATATATTTGTGATTGAAAAATTAATAAAGGAAACGATGAGAGTTAAGAATATAATAAAAGGTGCAATGTTGGTGTCGTTGATGGCATCGACTGCATGTGTTCCTTTTGACACTGTTGTAATTGATAGCGGATATTACTATGATCCGTTCTATGGTCCTGGTTTGCCACCTCCTCCTGTGGTTTCTCCAATGCCGCCACCACCTCCCGGTGGCCCCGGTCATCACCCTGACCATCACCCTGACCATCATCCTGGCCATCACCCCGACCATCGACCTGATAATCATCCCGACTATCGCCCGGATAATCGCCCTGATGACCGTCCCGACCATCGTCCGGATAATCGTCCTGATGACAAACCGAATGTCAAACCATCGAAGCCCGATAATAAGCCCGATGTAAGACCCGGTGGCAATGGCGGCGGCAAGCGTCCCGGCAGTGTGAATACCGGTGGCAGCGGTAAACGCCCCTCAAATCGCAGACACTAATCAATAGCATAACGATATAGTTTAACGGTTAAAGCTTGGCCCTTCGTGAGAGGCGCCAAGCTTTTTTGTGTGATGACGGTTGCAAGGATATATGATGTCGAAGAAAAGTGATGTTGCTATTTCTTGCTATTAAATTTCTGCTCAATTAACTTTTTTAGATTTTCGACATCTTGCACAGTTTTATATTTTTGAGAAACCGTTTTTGCTGTTTGTTGACGCAACTTTCGATCTTCTTCGGCTTCGGCTTTCCAAATC
>JAFPCM010000167.1 GCA_017390185.1 Muribaculaceae bacterium | reverse complement strand
GATCGAACCGTAACAGTTGGTTATATCGGTCACAAACATGTATCGATAGTCAAGCGAAAGGCTGATGGTGCGCTGCTCGACACATTTCCACCAATTTGCGATTGTGGAAGCACGGTGAAATTTCTCCTTTCGCTCCGACACAACCGGCAGTGACGGAACGGTGATGGTTGGCACTTTGAACAACTCAAAGCATTCCAGCAAAGCCTGCCATGAATCTTCATTGCAAAGCTCGCGACTTAGAAAATAATAAAGATAGGGATTGGCAAGAATCAACTTGCGAATGCTGTGTTTACCGTCCTTGCTTATAACCACATCGACATTCACGCCATCAACATCGTCGGGAGCAACTGGGCCCACACAATCGGCATAAGGCTTGTCGCCAATCGATTCGCGAACATTGGCAAGAACGTTGTTAAACACAAAATACTCAGGGAGTTCAAACCCGCAATACTGCTTTGTATCCATCAAGAAATCCAAAGCTTCGTCATGAGATAAAGATAGTATGTTCTTCATTCTACAAAAGGTTTTTAATTAAACATTGTTTTTCGTTACATAAAATTACTCAAAACCTGCCGCTCCACCAAATTTTCTGTCAAGAAAAGTTATCAACACAATCAAGTTTGCCAACTCAAATCAGCCAACAACCAAATCATGACTTGCCAACAACCGTTTTTGCGTTATTTATGTTATTTATTAATGAGTATTTGCGCAATAATGCGTAAATTTGTAGTTTGAAATATTGTGTAAATGAATCTCGGGCTAAAAATAGCGAAATACATCTTTCTGATTGCGCTGACAATTATATTGTTGGTGACATCGGGCCTTTATATTGCACTATCGTTACCCGTAGTGCAAAACAAGGTGCGCGATGTAGCTTCTGCCGAATTGACCAAAGCGCTAAACACTGATGTGGAGATTGGCTCAGTTATGTTTGTGCCATTTGACAAAGTCACTTTGCGAAATGTCGTTATTCGCGATGCCGAGGGCGATACTGCCGCATATATTCGTCGTCTTGGTGCAGGCGTTGAATTAAGCACTATTAAACTAAACCCTATCGGCATCAAAGTCAAGTATGCCGAATTGATTGGTCTCGATGCCCGCATCAACAAGGCCACTCCCGAGTCAGCGCTCAACATTCAGCACATCATCGATGCGTTGAAACCCAAAGACAAAACAAAGCCCCCTACTCTATTCAACCTCAAAATCAATAGCGTCATAATTCGTCGCTCTCAATTGACCTACGATGTGCTCTCGATGCCACACAACAAAGGCAAGCTTGACCCTAACCACATCAAAATCCAAAACCTCAACACCGACATCCACGCGCCACAGTTGGCCAACGATGATTTCACAGTAGAGTTAAAACGCTTTACCGTCGACGAGCAATCGGGCATATCGATCAAAAACCTCACCGGTAAATTTGACATCAACCCGACATACAGCGAAATCACCGACTTACACATTCAGATGCCTGAATCGGAAATAAACTTTGCCGACTTGCGCTTTGAATATAATAGTCTGAAAACGTTATCCAAAGACATACAGACTACGCCGCTTAATATCATCATCGAGCAAGGCAGTCACATTTCGCTAAACGACTTGGCGGGACTCGTTCCGCAATTACGCAATCAAGACACCAAGTTGCATATCTCAACCGATGTATCGGGCGTAATCGACTCTTTGGCAATCAACACATTCGAGCTCAACTCAAACGAGAACAATATCCATATAGGTCTAAACGGATTTATTGGCAACGTCACCAATACCGACTCGCTCTGCTATGAGTTAAACCATCTGGCCGTTACCGGATATGGCATCGATATCGCCGATTTGGTATCGTCATTTACGCATTTAAGCAACAAAGCCGCCCTTTCAATCTCAAACCTCGGCAATATCGCCATTAACGGCAACGGGAAAGGCGACATTTTGCGCGGTGCGATAAAATGCGACATTAACTCGGGACAAGGCAATCTCGCCCTTGACGTGAATTATGCCCGTTCAAGCACATCTTCACCCATAAAGCTCAACAGCCACATCGCTTCCAGCAACATCAATGTCGGCAACATCATCAACAGCACCGATGTCGGCGCAGTGGGCTTTGACACTAACATTGACGCAACGCTGGGCAAACACACCCGCAAAGCCAATATCGAAGGCGCTATTACCCATGCCGAACTGAAGGGATATCGCTACAATGACATATTAGTCAATGTGAGCATGGATAACAACTTATATGACGGGTCACTCAATATTGCCGACCCCAATATCAACCTCACCGTAGCCGGCGAGGCAGTTATTGAAAACAGCATCCCCACATTTGACATTCAAGTAGAGGCCCACGATATCGCACTCGACAGTCTCAACTTGTGGCACAAATATCCCGGTTACCGATTGTCGGCTTCTATTGATGCACAATACAGCGGCAAAACATTTGACGATGCCACTGCCCTGTTCACTGTGAGCGGACTGAATTTCATCAATGACAATCCCGATGCAACAAACCTCCAACTCGACCACATTGACATCGAGGTTGACAATGCCACATCACCACAACACATCGCTATCAATTCCGACCTCATTGAGGGACGCGTTGACGGCAGTTACAGCGTTGCCACTCTCGCCAATTCGTGCATCGATATTTTGGCCCATTCGTTCCCCATCATTACCCAACAACAAGAACAAGCCACCAACAAGAAGTCAAAGAAAAAAGCCGAAGTTCACAAAAACAACAACTTTGATTTTGCCTTCACTGTCAAAGACAACAACGCTTTAACCGATTTCCTCAACACCCCGATAAAACTCATTCACCCTATATACATCAATGGACACCTCAACCACAGCGACCACACCATGGGGCTGTCAATAGATGCGCCATACCTCCAAAAGGGATTTAAATTGATTCGCAACACGGCTCTCAACGTCGACATCGCCAATGCCGATGACCGCTGCAATGTCAACGCCACAATCACGATGCCATCAAAGAAAGGCGACACTACAGCCAACCTTGACCTGTCGGGTAAAGACAACCGCATTGACACTGACCTGTCGTGGAGTATCGATAACGCGCGTGAGTTCAAAGGCAATGTTTCGCTTTCGGCTCAACTCGACAAAGCCGATGACAATTCGTTTCTTGCCGACATCGATATCAACAAGAGCCAACTCGTGTTTAACGACACAGCCTGGACCGTCAACCCTGCCGAGATCAATGTAATTGGCAACTACATCAAAGTTGACGGCATAGACATTCGTCGCGAAGGGCAGTTCATAACTATCAACGGAGAAGCATCGCCCAACATGGAGCATCAACTACTTCTCGACCTCAACAACGTCAACCTCGACTATGTATTCCAAACATTGGCCATTAACAATGTTACCTTTGGCGGCAATGCCACAGGCACATTCTATGCCTCAAATCTTTTCACCAAGCAACCGATCATGTACACCCCTAAACTTGATGTAAAAGGTTTCAGCTACAATGGAGCTTTATTTGGCGACGCGATACTTGTCAGCAAATGGAACACTGACACACAAGGTGTGGAAATCGTGGCCGACATTTCCCAAGCCAACGGTCTAAACTCGCAGGTCATTGCCAACATCTACCCTATCCGAGAAGCTCTCGACGTTAAATTTGATGCCAACAAGCTCAACGCACAATTCATGCGTCCAATCATGTCAACATTTGCAAAAGACATTTCTGGCACAGCATCGGGCAAAGCTCATTTATATGGCACATTTAAAGATGTAAATATGACAGGCGATATTTACGCCGAAAATTTGAGACTGAAAATCGACTTCACCAATGTCTATTACACTGCTTCTGATTCAATTCGCATTCGCCCGGGACGCATTGAGTTTAACAATGTGAAACTAAACGATGATTTTGGAAATTCAGGTCGCTTGACCGGTACTCTTCGCCATGATTATTTTAGAGACGCAGAATTTGACTTTGACATCCACGATGTCCGCAACTTGCTATGCTATGATGAAACCCGACAACGAAATGAGCGATGGTATGGCCGCATTTTCGGTACGGGTCGCGCATCTATAACCGGTCGTCCGGGATTTGTGGGCATCTCTGTCGATATGGCCACCGAACGCAATTCCGATTTCACATTTGTGATTCTCGACAGCCAAGAAGCAAGCGAATACTCATTTGTAACATTCCGTGACCGCAACCGACTCAACGAGCCTGACGAGCCAACTGTTATCAAAACCCCGATGGACAAAGTGAAACAGCTGGAAGCCATCATTGCCGAACGACAGAAACAAGAAACTATCGAAACCGAATATCGCATCGACATCCATGTCAATGCAACCCCACAAGCCGACGTAACCGTTATCATGGACCCCGCCGGCGGCGACCGCATCAGGGCACACGGCAACGGTTCATTGCAGTTGACTTATGATTCAAGCAACGAGGAACTCATCATGAACGGCACTTACCGACTTGAAGACGGACGCTACAACTTCACACTTCAAGATATCATTCTCAAAGAATTCACCATTGAAAAGAACAGCGCCATCACATTCAAGAAAGACCCATTCAACGCCATTCTTGACTTGACCGCATACTACACGCTCAATGCCAATTTGAGCGACCTTGACGAGTCGTTCTTGCAAGACAAAGACCTCAACCGCACAAATGTGCCTGTTCGCGCTGTGCTTAAAGCCACTGGCAACATGCAGCAGCCCGATATTGCCTTTGACATCGATTTCCCCACCTTGTCACAAGATGTATACCGCAAGGTAAAGAGCATCGTGAGCACCGACGATATGATGAACCGACAAATCATCTATCTGCTTGCGCTCAACCGCTTCTACACCCCCGAATATATGGCATCAACCACCAAAGGCAGCGAGTTGCTTTCGGTTGCCACATCAACCATTTCATCGCAGTTGTCAAGCATCCTCGGCGAGATTAACGACAATTTCAACATTTCGCCAAACTTCCGAAGCGACAAAGGCGACTTCTCTGACTTGGAGGTCGACTTGGCCCTTTCAAGCCGATTGCTCAACAATCGTCTGCTCTTTAACGGCAATTTCGGTTATCGCGACAATTCACTCAACAACAATACTTTTATCGGCGACTTTGACATCGAATATTTGTTGACCAACTCGGGAAACATTCGACTTAAGGCATATAACCGTTATAACGACCAAAACTATTATGTCAAGACTGCGTTGACCACTCAGGGTGTCGGCATTGTGTATCGTCGCGACTTTGACAACATGTTCCAATTCACTCGCAAATCGCCCACAGGCAACGCAGCCGCTAAAGGTCAAAAATCGTCCGTGACCAAATCCAATGCCAATAGCATTGAGCGCGACACGACTGCCACCGACACACTCAAATATCTGCTCAAACCTATTGCTCCCGCAATAGGCAAATAACATTTTGTTATGGAAATTATCAACCTTATCAATGAATATTTGTGGAGTTACTTGCTGATAGCCCTTCTTATTTTCTCGGCATTGTATTTTACGATCCGCACCAAAGGCGTTCAGTTCACTATGCTTGGCGAAATGTTGCGACTACTTTTCAATTCCGGGAAAGGCAGCAACGACAACCGCGATGCCAATGTGAGCAAAAACAAAACCGTAAGTTCATTTCAAGCCTTAATGGTTTCATTGGCAAGCCGTGTGGGCACAGGCAACCTCGCCGGCGTAGCAACCGCAATTGCGATTGGTGGCCCGGGAGCAGTGTTCTGGATGTGGATTATTGCCATTCTCGGTTCAGCCAACGCTTTTATCGAGTCGACACTCGCGCAATTATATAAGGTAAAAGGCGCCAAATCATATCTGGGCGGACCAGCCTATTACATAAAATATGGCATAGGCCAAAATTGGTGGGCAATACTCTTTGCCATACTCATTACTGTCACATTCGGCCTTGCCTACAACTCGGTGCAATCCAATACCATTGCCCTCGCCACATTCAATCAATTTGGATGGTCGCGCATGATTGTGGGCATAGTGCTTACAGCTTTGTCTCTTGCAATCGTGTGTGGCAGCATTCAGCGTATATCACGATTCAGCGAAATCGTAGTCCCTATCATGGCTGTGGCATATATCATTCTCGCCATTACCATAATCGCGATCAACATCACCTCGTTGCCCGATGTGCTATCACTCATAGTCACCGACGCATTTGACTTTTCATCGGCCATTGGCGGCGGAATGGGAATGACTATGATAATGGGTATAAAACGCGGGCTATTTAGCAACGAAGCCGGCGAAGGCTCTGCCCCTAATGTGGCTGCCACAGCATCGGTAAGCCACCCCGTAAAACAGGGACTAATACAGACTCTCGCCGTCTACACCGACACAATTATCATTTGCACCTGCACCGCTTTTATCATCTTGTGCAGCGGCGTGTTTGATAACGGACACAACGGTATTGAGCTCACTCAAGATGCCCTTAACCACGAAATCGGAGCCATAGGCTCGTCATTTGTAACAATCGCCATATTCTTTTTTGCCTTCACCAGCATCGTGGGCAACTACTATTATGGAGAAACAAATATTCAGTTCATGACCAAAAAGCGCTGGGTTATTTACATCTATCGTATTGCTGTGGGTGCGATGGTTATGATTGGAGCCGTGTCACAACTTGATTTTGCGTGGGCTCTGGCCGACATTACAATGGGATTAATGACATTATGCAACATTGCAGCAATATTAGTTTTGGGCAAATATGCCATTCGCCTGCTTGACGATTATCGCAATCAGAAACTAAAAGGCTATGACCCCACCTATCGCTCGTCAACAATCCCCGAAATTGCCGACAAGACTCGCTGTTGGGAATAGAATCTTCAATTATTACAGACACTCACACTCGTCAAGCCACAGAGCCACTGTGGCATCTGACGGCATTGCCCATGCACCGCGTGGCGACAGTCCGATACCGAACACTTGTGGTCCGTCGGGCATACATGAGCGTTTGAATTGTTGTGTAAAGAAGCGGCGGAAGAACACTTTCATCCAATATTTGATAACCTCATCGTCATAAACACCTTCAAAGGCGTTTTGCGCCATCAAATATATCTTGCGGGGAGAGAATCCATAGCGCAACACATAATATAATACAAAGTCGTGCAATTCGTATGGACCCACCAAATCTTCGGTTTTTTGTGCGATATCGCCATTGTCATCGGTCGGAATCAACTCAGGACTTACGGGTGTGGCTATTATATCGCGAAGAATGCTCGCAATCTCGGCATCAAACTGTTCTCCGATATTGGCTACATAATCAGTAATGAGTCGTACCATTGTCTTAGGCACACCGGCATTAACGCCATACATTGACATGTGATCGCCATTATATGTAGCCCAACCGAGCGCAAGTTCCGACAAATCGCCTGTACCGAGCACCATACCGTTGACTTGGTTGGCAACATCCATAAGTATCTGCGTGCGCTCGCGTGCCTGCGAGTTTTCATAGGTCACATCATGTACATTTATATCATGGTTGATGTCGTTAAAATGTTGCTTAACGGCATCGGCAATGGGTATTTCACGAATGGTCACATCAAGTCGTTGCATCAGTTCGAGAGCATTGCTATGAGTGCGGTTACTTGTTCCAAAGCCGGGCATAGTAATAGCCACAATACCCTTGCGATCATAGCCCAATCGGTCAAAAGCATGCACTGCTACAATCAATGCCAATGTCGAATCCAATCCTCCCGATATACCGATCACCAACGAGCGGCATCGAGCAGCTTCGAGTCGACGCATAAGGCCCTCGGTTTGTATATTCAGTGCAGTGTAGCACACATTGCCCGACTTCAAGCCGTCGGCCACATAAGGATTTACAGGAATAAAGCGTGCCAATTCGGCATTATCGCCAACATTTACGTCCGAACAAATTATTTGATAGTCGGCTTCGATTTGTGGCAAATCATAAGCCATCACACTGCGTTCATAGGCAATTAGGTCCAAGTCTATATCACGAACATCTGAGTCAAAATCTTCTTCAACAATCTGTCCACACTCGGCAATGAGTCTCTTGCCCGAGAACACATAGTCGGTTGACGACTCGCCATATCCAGCCGATGCATACACAATTGCGGTTTTTTGGGCTGCAGATACCGACTTTATGCGACAATCGATGTCCTCGCCGTTTGTCGCGTTGCTCACCTCGGCAGCCAAATTTACCACAACATTAGCACCCGCAATGGCAGCAAAAGTAGAGGGGGCTAACGGAGCCAACAAGTCGTCATCAATCTCGGCGGCAATCACGGCATCACCCGCTTTGAAAAGCAAGCGAGAGTTCAATGGGAATATATGGTTCCCACAAGTAATCAATGAGTCAACATCATATCCCGACGTCCACCAACGGTATTGGTCGCGTGCGATTACACATTTGGGAACAGCACCCAACACACGTCCACACGAAATTGCAACTGCGCAGTCATATAATCGGCCGCCATCACTCAATGGCGCACCGACAAACACAAGCATATTCCATTGTGCAGAAGCCTCGGCTATCTCACAGATTGCATCTTTGACACCGTTTTGCAACGACTGCGAGCGAAACAAGTCGCCACATGTGCAACCAGTGAGCGACAATCGCGGAAAAACCGCAACACTCACTTTTTCGTCACACAAACTATTGCATTGGTTGATAATCTGCTCGGCATTAAACTTGCAATCGGCCACATTAACCTTGGGCGTTACTGCTGCAACTCTTAAAAATCCTGTTGACATGATGTTGTGATATTATATGATTTACAAAATTAGTGATTTTTTTAGTTGACACATTATTTAGGTGTAAATAATTGTATAAAATTCATGGAAACAAAATATTTAAACGGAAGGCAAATAGGCTGATAAAACAGAAAAAGCGATAAGATTTTCATCTTATCGCTTTTTCTTGTAGCGGGAACGAGAGTTGAACTCGTGACCTCCGGGTTATGAATCCGACGCTCTAACCAACTGAGCTATCCCGCCTTGTTTGCGAGTGCAAAGTTAGCACTATTTGTTGGAATTGGCAAATATTTGGCATAAAAATTTTGATTTTGCTTCAAATTCATTGCCCGCCAGCTGCCAATTTTAATCATCACTCATCTCTATCAGTCTGACTTGCAAACTATTGACTACCGAGAACCAGCAATATCAAACCGAGCAACAATATCGACAAATCGATGATTTTGAGCTTCACATTTTTCTCTCGCAAGACTATTACACCAAAAACGAACGACACCATTATACTGCCTCGTCTAATCATTGACACAACAGCAATCATAGACCCGTCTAACGATAATGAATAGAAATAGGCTATATCGGCAATCGTAAGGAACAATGCGATACCGGGAATGGTCCATCGCCACTTAAACGGTGTGTGATCCCTGCCTGTGCGTTTTATTATCGCGATTGTTGCGCCCATAATCACAAGCTGGTAAAACGAATACCATGCCTGCACTTGCAACGGGTCATATATTTTGAGCAGATATTTGTCATAGAGTCCGCTCACCGCACCCATTATCATTGCGCCAAAAGACATTAGCAACCACTTGTTTCCCTTTATCGAAAAACCCTCTTTGCTACCAATGCGACTAATCAAATAAAGCGATGCCATGCCCAGCAACACCCCACACCATTGCAACACATTTAGCCGCTCGCCAAATATGAGCATTGCGCCCAACAACACCATAACGGGCCGGGTGGCATTAATCGGTCCGGCAATTGTTAGCGGCATGTGCTTGAGTCCGAAATAGCCGAGCAACCATGACGACAACACTATTAGCGACTTGAGAATGATGGCACAGTGACCATCAATCGAGTTACCAAGCCCCACACTGCCCTCGGCAAGCAAACCAATTATTACCGGCGACATCAACAACGATCCGAACAGGGTATTCAGAAACAACACAGACAACACATTGTTTCCATTTAAAGACAGTTTTTTGAAAATATCATATACCCCGAGACACACTGCCGAGGCTATCGCAAGCAATATCCACATATATAATTCCGTATTTGAGCCTGCAAAGATAGCAATTTTAGCCTAAACTATACAACGCAGCCACACAATAACATCTGCCAGCAAGATATTGTAAGGGAATTATAACTTTGTTGGCACATAGTTTATCCTAAACCCCTCCGGGGCTTCGCCCCACCTCCCCTATTTTTTGCTACGCAAAAAGCAGTGGAGGACTTGCTAGCACACATCCCCAGTGCTTCCTAGGCCATAATGTTGTCAAGTG
>JAFPCM010000166.1 GCA_017390185.1 Muribaculaceae bacterium | reverse complement strand
GCAATCACCTCGTCAAGCGACATGGGACCCACTTGATTGTTATTGATACTTACCCAATATTCCATTAGCTTTAGTTTTTTAGAAATACTTTATTTCTGAACCGATAATATCTGACAATAAATTGTTAGCCAAACGACTTGCACCAATACGGAAATACTCGTTGGTAAGCCATTTCTCACCAAGCACTTCTTTGATGATTGTGTAATAAGCCACAGCATCGTCGGTGGTGGCAACACCGCCCGAAGCCTTGAAGCCAACCATGCGGCCAGTCTTGTCATAATAGTCTTTGATGCACGATGCCATAACATAGGCTGCTTCAAGCGAAGCACCGGGATAACCCTTGCCAGTTGATGTTTTGAGGAAGTCGGCTCCCGAATAGAGCGACAACACCGATGCCTGTTTGATATCTTTGGCTGTCTGCAACGCGCCGCTTTCGAGAATCACTTTCAAGCGGGCTTCGCCACACACATCTTTAAGTTCACTAATCTCGTCGGTTACGCTTTCAAAGTCGCCGTCATAGTAGTTGCCGAGGTTGAACACAACATCAATTTCGTCGGCACCGTCGCTAACAGCCAACGATGTTTCGACTGTTTTTACCTCTGCAAATGTCTGCGAAGAGGGAAAACCGGCCGATACGGCTGCGATTTCGACATCGCTCACTTCAAGAACCGAGCGAACCACCTGCACAAAACAGGGATAAACACAGATTGCTGCCACATTTTTGAGCTCGGGATACTCATTGTCAAAATCATTGACACGCTCCACAAATTTTGTAACCGATTTTGGCGAATCGGTCGAATTCAATGTAGTCAAATCAATGGTGTTGAACAAGAATTTGTACACATCTTGAGTCTTGTTTTCCTCAAAATGCTTGTCCATGATTTTAGCAACTGCCTCTTTTACTTGGGCATCATCTTCACTCACTTTGCATGCCTTAATGGCTTCTTCATATTTTGAACTCATAGTCGTTATGATTTTAATTTGTCGTTATTAATGTGTCGGTCTTTGTCGCGGGCGGTTTTCTTCTCGATATTGCGCTGGAACGCCTCTTCAAGATTTACGCCCGATTGGTTGGCGATAGCGGCCACAACCCAAAGCAAGTCGGCCAATTCGTCGGCAAGGTCGTCTTTGTCACCCTCCTTGAACGATTGATCGCCATAGCGGCGAGCCATGATGCGCGCCACCTCACCGGTTTCTTCGGCAAGAATTGCCATATTGGTCAACGGCGAGAAATATCTCACACCGATAGTGGTTATCCACTCGTCGACCTGACGCTGCATTTCGGCCAATGATATCGAGTTGTTTGGTGTCATTCCTTTAATTTTGAGTCAATTACAATTGTCACAGGGCCATCGTTGATGAGTGCCACTTTCATATCGGCGCCAAAAACGCCCTTCTTTGTGGGTTTGCCCAACGCCTCGGCCACAAGGTCGCAATAGGCATCGTAGAGTGGCACAGCCAATTCGTGGCCGGCAGCATGGATATATGAAGGACGGTTACCCTTGCGTGTTGATGCGTTGAGCGTGAACTGGCTTACAGCCAACACCTCGCCGTCAACATCGGCCACCGAGCGGTTCATTACTCCGTTTTCGTCATCAAAAATGCGCATTGCAACAGTTTTGGCAGCAAGCCAACGGGCGTCATCAATAGTATCACCCTCGGCAACTCCCACCAATACCATCAGTCCGTGCTCTATTGCCGACACCACTGTGCCGTCAATCGTAACCGATGCATCTTTTGCGCGTTGAATTACAAGTCTCATTTATCAAACTGTTAGAACAACAAATTTACAATCAATTTCGCAAACTGCAAATAACATTTTTGTGTTTCAACACTTTTCAACCGAAAAATGGAGTAAAAAAATACACTTTTTCAAAAATAATCGGGACAGACAAGTATGGCACATACAACACAACTACTTATGTGTCAATGCATTAACCCTTTTATTGCGATTTATTTCTTTGCCGTAAGGGCTTGGTGAACAAGTTGGGCTTTGGCTGGGCCAATGATGGCAGCAATTTGGTCGAGTGTCGCCTCACGAATGCGCTTCACGCTCTTGAAATGCGTGAGCAAAGCGGTCTTGGTTTTGTCGCCGATACCCTTGATTGCATCAAGTTCTGAGCGTGTCTGACTCTTGGCTCGACGCTTGCGGTGATGGGTAATACCAAAGCGGTGTGCCTCGTCGCGCAAATGCTGAATGACACGCAAAGATTCGGAATTTTTGTTGATATATAGCGGCACGCTATCACCCGGGAAATATATTTCCTCAAGTCGCTCGGCAATGCCGATGATGGCAATCTTGCCTCGCAATCCGAGTCGGTCAAGCACCTCTACGGCCGCACTCAACTGCCCTTTTCCACCGTCGACAATGATGAGTTGCGGCAACTCTTGCTCCTCGTCAAGCATGCGAGTATAACGACGCGTAATGACCTCTTGCATGGTCGCAAAATCGTTGGGACCCTCCACCGTTTTGACTATAAAATGACGATAATCGCGCTTTGACGGACGCGCATTTTTAAACACCACACATGCCGACACGGGGTCGGTTCCCTGCGTGTTTGAATTGTCAAAACACTCTATGTGGCGCGGCAGTTCGCTCATGCGCAAATCGGTTTTCAGGCGTTCCAAAGTGCGCATCACACGCTGCTCGGGATCTTTCTTTTCCATCTGCTTGAGGCTGTCGATTTTCTTTTGTCGTGCATTGCGCACCGACACGTCAAGCAACTGCTTTTTGTCGCCACGCTGCGGAATATAGAAAATGACATCGGGCAACTGAATTTCGGGCTCCACAGGCACTATCACATCGCGATATTTGATGCCCAACTGTTGCGACACCTCTGTCATGGCATAGGCCAACATCTCGGCTTGCGACTCGTCAAGACGGCGCTTATATTCAAGCGTCAGACTGCGAACTACCACCCCTTTGCGCACGTGCATATAATTGATATACACATCACGGTCGTCGTCATCAATGCCAAATACATCTATATCCGACACCGTTTGACTCACTATTACGCTTTTTGCGCGATATTTTTCGACAAGCTGATACTTTTCTTTTAACACCTGTGCCTGCTCAAATTTCAATTCGGCAGCAAGAGCCTGCATTTCGCCCACAAGATAGTCCATCAGTTCTTGTGTATCGCCATTCAAAATCTGCTTTATGCGTGCTATATATTGCTGATATTCGTCGGCCGAAATGAGCCCTGTGCAACATCCCAAACAGTTTTTTATGTGATATTCGAGACACAAACGGCCGCGATTGGCCGCAATAAATTCGGGCGTTATGGCCGAGCGGCATGAGCGCACCGGATACAAGCGGTTAATAAGGTCGAGAGTCACTCGCGCAACCGCCGTATTGGTGTAAGGACCATAGAAACGGCCCCCGTTTTTGACTTTATTGTAAGTAAGAAAAACGCGCGGATACATTTCATTTGTCACACAAATCCACGGGTAGGATTTATCGTCTTTGAGCAGCACATTGTATCGCGGCTGATGCTCTTTTATGAGCGAATTTTCGAGATTTAGCGCATCTTCCTCGGTGGGGACAACTATATAATTCATGTCGGCAATGGCACGCACCAACAATCGGGTGCGAACGCTCTCATGCTCGCGGTTGAAATAAGAAGAAACGCGTCGTTTGAGATTTTTTGCCTTACCCACATATATCACCCTACCCTCGGCGTTAAAATACATATAGACGCCGGGGGTGTCGGGCAATACCGATATCTTATCTTTTAACTCAGGACTCAAACCGTGGCTTAAAATTCAATGAGCGACGAAACCTCAGCTTCTGCGGGGAGGTTTTTGCGACCTTCGAGCACGGCAATTTCCGAGATGAAATTAATATAAATCTTTTTAGGATTCATGCTCTTTACAAGATTGTAAGCCGCAGCCATAGTGCCACCAGTAGCAAGCACATCGTCGTGAATAACCACGATATCATCGGGAGTGATGGCATCGCTATGAATCTCAATAGTGTCGGTGCCATATTCTTTGTCGTATGTAGCCTTGATGGTATCAGCAGGCAACTTGCCAGGTTTGCGAATGGGTACAAAACCAGCACCCAATTCATAAGCCATAACCGCACCTACAATAAAGCCGCGCGACTCAATACCCACAACTTTAGTAACACCTTTGTCGGCAAACATTGCGGAAAGTTCACGACCCATAATAGCCATCGCTTGGGGATCTTTGAACGCAGTGGTCAAATCCTTAAACACAATTCCTTTTTGAGGGAAATCCAAAATGTCACGCACTTTTGATTTCACATATTCCAAATCCTGCATAATGTATTGTTTTATTGTAAATTAAAATTGTTTCACGTGGAACAAAAGATTGTTTAACGACCCAATAAGAGCAGCAAAATATTGATGTCGCTCGGCGAGATGCCCGGGATGCGCGATGCTTGCGCTACCGTTTCGGGATTAATTCGTTCGAGCTTTTGACGCGCTTCGGTTGACAGTGATTTAACCTCGGCATAATTGATTTTGCCTGCAAGTTTCACATCTTCCAATCGGCGAATCTTATCGGCAATCATCTGCTCACGGTCGATATAACCTTGATATTTGATGAGAATTTCAGCCGCTTCAACAATCTCGTCGCGACGTTCAGGCTCTATCGAATCAAGTTTTTCTTGCAACGCCTTGATGTGGGGAGCAAGCATGTTAATACTCAACTGCGGACGCAAAATAAGGTCATAAAGCTTGACTCCCTGCTTGAGCGGAGTTGTTCCCAACTGCTCAAGAGCGGGATTTATGAGCGCAGCCTTAATTGAGAAATCCTTGGCAAACTCAATAAGCATATCGCGTTGTTGACGCTTAGAGAGCATGAGTTGATAGCGTTCTTCAGAGGCCAAACCGATTTCATAGCCACGTTGCGTAAGTCGCATATCGGCATCGTCTTGGCGCAAAAGAATGCGATATTCAGCACGAGATGTAAACATGCGATAGGGCTCGTCAACCCCTTTTGTCACCAAGTCATCAATGAGCACTCCGATATAAGCTTCATCGCGACCAAGCACAAATGCGGGTTTAGACTCCACATAATTATGCGCATTAATACCTGCAATCAATCCTTGACCTGCGGCTTCTTCATATCCAGTTGTACCGTTAACCTGACCTGCGAAGAACAAACCTTTAATCATTTTTGTTTCGAGCGTATGGTGCAATTGTGTCGGGTCAAAGAAGTCATACTCGATTGCATAACCGGGACGATAAATCTGCACATCTTTCAACGCAGGTACACTCTGCAATGCCTCTACCTGAATATTCAAAGGCAACGATGAAGAGAATCCGTTGAGATAAAATTCTTGCGTATCCTCACCTTCAGGTTCAAGGAACAATTGATGCTCCTCTTTATCGGCAAAAGTAACAATCTTGGTCTCAATACTTGGACAATATCGGGGACCGATACTTTGAATTTGGCCATTATAAAGTGGCGAATCAGGCAAGCCGCGACGCAAAATTTCGTGAGTTTCGTTATTGGTATATATAGTGAAACATTGGCGCTGCTTGAGCTCGCGTTTTACCGATGGCAAGTAAGAGAAATGATGAAAATCGTCTTCGCCATCTTGCGGAGTTGTGAGTTCCCAATGAATTGAACGGCCGTCGATGCGCACCGGTGTGCCTGTTTTCATTCGGTCAACAACAAATCCCATTTCGTGCAACTGCTCGGTTATACCATAAGAAGCAGGCTCTGAAACACGACCACCTTGTAGCTGTACACGACCAATGTGCATCAATCCGTTCAAAAATGTTCCGGCAGTCAAAATCACCGCACGCGCAGTAAAGTTGACACCGAGGGCAGTAGTGAGTCCGGTAATGCGACCATCCTCAACGGTAACGCCAACAACACTATCTTGCCACATCGACAGATTGGGTGTATTTTCAAGTATACGACGCCATTCTGCGCTAAATTTCATGCGGTCGCTTTGTGCACGCGGACTCCACATTGCGGGGCCTTTAGAGCGGTTGAGCATACGAAACTGAATGGCTGTGCGGTCGGTAACGATACCCATTTGCCCGCCGAGAGCGTCAATTTCGCGCACGATCTGGCCTTTGGCAATACCACCCACAGCAGGATTGCAACTCATTTGTGCAATCTTGTTCATGTCAATCGTAATAAGTAAAGTCGATGATCCGAGACGCGCCGATGCGGCAGCAGCCTCGCAACCGGCATGACCGGCTCCAACGACAATTACATCATAGTCAAATTTCATTGATTATATATTGTTTTGTTTATTTGCAAGACTTTCAAAGAGGGCAAGTGCCTCATTTTCATGCGATTCCATAATCTCACGTTCACCAGGACCCTTATCGTCAATGCCACACAAGTGGAGCAGTCCGTGTGAGATAACACGCTTTAACTCAACATCATAACTACATCCAAGCCCTTCGGCATTGGTGCGAACAGTGTCGAGCGAAATATAAATATCACCCCTCAACAACTTGCCGCGGCAATAGTCAAAGGTGATGATGTCGGTATAATAGTCATGGTTTAGAAACTGACGATTGACGTCAAGAATCTTTTCGTCGTCACAAAACACATAGACCAACTCATGCAAAATGCGCGAATGAGATTGTGCTACCTGACTCAGCCAATCTTCGAGCAGAAGAAAGTCCAACTCGGGCAACGCCACATTTTCATTCATCCATTGAATTTTTGCCATAGTTATATGTTTATTAGATGTAACCTACAAAAGTAAGAATATTTGCGTTAAAATCAAAACCTAATTTTTGCAGTAGCCGATTTGATTTTTTCTGACACAAAACGGCCGACACGCCAAAATGCTCTTAGCAACCTATATATCAATTACTTATAGTCATATTTAACGGCGCGAGAATCGAATATTTAATTTTACACGGCCAGTTACACACAAAAAACGCGTCAAAAAAAGGCAAAAATCACGATATTTGTAAAATTTTGTAAAAATGACTACTTTTGCAAAAAAACATCTCGCTATGTGTAAAATTTGGCAACAACAACTCCGCGACATCTCACACCCCGAAAAAATAAAAATCCTTTCATCATTTTTCAAAACCGGAAAAGGGGAGTATGGAGAAGGTGACAAATTTTTGGGAATAACAGTTCCCGACAATCGCAAGGTGTCTGCCGCCCACGCGTTTGATTCGCTTGACGACATTTTGGTAATGTTGTGCCACGAAATTCACGAATTCAGACTCGCAGCTCTCCTCGCCCTCGTTCACCGATACAAGAAAGCGAAAAGTAGGGAGGAACAAACAGCCATCGTTGATTTTTATCTCGACAATGCTCACCGATGCAATAATTGGGACCTGGTCGACTTGTCGGCACCATACATTCTGGGCGCCCACCTTCTCAACCACCTCTCGCCCACAGTGCTCGACTCTCTTGCCTCGAGCGATAACCTGTGGCGTCAACGCATCGCAATCGTGGCTACGCTCACCCTCATTCGCAACAACCGCTTTGACGACACATTGCGCCTTGCCGAGCTATACCTGACACACACCCATCCGCTCATGCACAAAGCCACCGGATGGATGTTGCGCGAAGTGGGCAAAAAGCATCTTCCTACATTGCTCAACTTCCTTGACCGATGGGCCCATATCATGCCACGCACGACATTGCGATATGCGATAGAACGACTGACACCCGAAAAACGACAATATTATATGGCGTTTTCAAAAAAATGTAACTAAATTTGTGGCACAATAATAATATATACACAATATGGCACAGAAATTTAAGCCCGAAACACTGTGTGTCCAAGCAGGCTGGACACCTAAAAAAGGAGAGCCCCGTGTTCTTCCCATCTACCAAAGCACAACTTTCAAATATGATACAAGCGAGCAAATGGCACGCCTCTTTGACCTCGAAGACAGCGGCTATTTCTACACTCGATTGCAAAACCCCACCAACGATGCCGTAGCAGCCAAGATTGCTGCACTCGAAGGCGGTGTGGCAGCTATGCTCACATCAAGCGGACAGGCAGCCAACTTCTATGCAATCTTCAACATTTGCCAAGCAGGCGACCACTTTGTGTGCTCATCGGCCATCTATGGCGGTACTTTCAACCTCTTTGCCGTTACACTCAAGAAACTCGGCATTGACGTGACTTTTGTCGCACCCGATGCGTCGGAAGAAGAACTTAATGCGGCATTCCGCCCCAACACCAAAGCCCTTTTTGGCGAAACCGTAGCCAACCCCTCGCTTGACGTTCTCGATATTGAAAAATTTGCACGCGTTGCACACCAAAACGGCGTGCCTTTGATTATCGACAACACCTTCCCCACACCCATCAACTGCCGCCCATTTGAATGGGGTGCCGACATCGTTGTTCACTCTACAACCAAGTATATGGACGGCCACGCAACAAGCGTTGGCGGTGCTATTGTTGATAGCGGCAACTTTGATTGGGACGCACATGCCGACAAGTTCCCCGGCCTCTGCACACCTGATGAATCATACCATGGTTTGACCTACACCAAAGCGTTTGGCAAACTCGCATTCATCACCAAAGCAACTGCACAACTCATGCGCGACTTGGGTAGCATTCAGTCACCCCAAAACGCATTCCTCCTCAACCTCGGTCTTGAAACACTCCATTTGCGCATGCCTCGCCACTGCGAAAACGCGCTAAAAGTGGCCCAATATCTCGAACAACATCCCCGTGTGGCATGGGTAAACTATTGTGATCTGCCTGGCAACAAACACTATGAACTTGCCAAGAAATATATGCCCAACGGCTCTTGCGGCGTTATCTCATTTGGCATCAAAGGCGGCCGTGAAGACTCTATCAAATTTATGGACAGCTTGCAATTTGTGGCCATCGTAACCCACGTGGCCGATGCTCGCACCTGTGTGCTTCACCCCGCAAGTCACACCCACCGTCAGTTGACCGACGAGCAACTTATGGAAGCTGGTGTTCGCCCCGACTTGATTCGTCTTTCTGTGGGTATCGAAAACGTTGACGACATCATTGCCGACATCGAACAAGCACTCAAAGCATAATCAGCCGAAATGGAAAAAATTCACATCATAACACCCGTAAAAGACTCTATTGACCTCACCATCGAGACCGCAAAAGCGGTTCTCGATAGTGAGATTAATGTACCCTATACCTATACAATTTACAACGATTTCAGCACACCCGAAAACACAGCCCGACTTGAAAAAGCCGCTGCCGAAATGGGCTTTAATCTTGTAAACTTGAGTGATGTAACCGACCACCCATCGCCCAATTATCTGTTAGTGCTGCAAATGTGTCAGCAGCAAGCCATTGCCGACAATGCCGCCTTGCTCATCGTCGAGTCAGATGTTATTGTGAAAAAGAAAACCGTTCAGGCGCTATATGACTGCGCTAAAAACTATGATAAATGTGGCATTGCAGCCGCTGTGACCGTCGACGAGAACGGTAAGATAAACTACCCCTACGGCTATGCCAAAGGCCGCGAAAATCAAGTGTATGCCGTTGACCGACACTGCAGTTTCTGCTGCTCATTGCTGTCGCTCGATTTCCTCAAAGCATTTGATTTCAAGACTCTCAACCCCGAGAAAAACTGGTTTGATGTGACCATTTCACACGAGGCGTTGAAACACGGATTTGTCAACTATCTGTTCACCATAAGCAACATTGCCGTGTGGCACCGTCCCCACAGCAGCCGTCCCTGGAAACAGCTCAAATACAAAAATCCGTTGAAGTATTATTGGCTCAAATACACCCGCGGATTAGATAAAATTTAAGGCAAAATGACTGCGCAATATCCGTTAGTTTCGGTTATCATACCCGTATACAACATGGCCGAGTTTATAGGCGAGACACTTGACTCGGTATTAGCATCGACCTATCCCGCAATCGAGGTAGTAGTTATGGACGACGGCTCAAAAGACAACTCTATGGCCATCGTTCAAGAATATGCCGCGCGCGATGCCCGCATAAAGGCCTTTTCGCAGCCCAACGCCGGAGCTTGTGCAGCCCGCAATCACGCCATTTCATTGGCACACGGTGAATATATACTCCCCGTTGACAGCGATAACACAATTAGCCAAAACTTCATTACTGAAGCCATTAAAGTTTTTGAACAAGACCCAGAAGTAAAAGTAGTATGCCCTCGTGCTGTATTTTTTGGAGACCGTATCGGAGAATGGATTTTACCTAATTTTTCACTAAAAACATTGGCCCATAAAAATATAATGGACACATGTGCCATGTATCGAAAAATAGAGTGGGAAAAAGCCGGCGGTTATTGCGAAGAAATAATTGCCCGTGAAGATTGGGAATTTTGGATTTCGGTGCTCAAAAACGGCGGCAAAGTGGTGAAATTACCCGACATACACTTGCGCTATCGCATACGCCAAAACTCCAAACGAGTGAGTGACCGCAAACTCAAACATCATGTTATTGACACATTGAACAAGCTCCACCCCGAGTTTTTTGAACGCTATCTCGGTGGTCCGCTTCGCTACAACCGCTCATGGAGCATAATTTTCAATAAAATACACCGTACTTTTAACCCACGCAAAGTTAAGGTCAACGACAAATATAGCTCCCTCAAGCCTTTTATTAATGTTATGCCCTCTCTGTTTGCTAACAATTATGGCAAATTAATATACAAAGGTCGTAACGAATTACGCGAAATAACGATTAATGGAATTTGTTTAGTTGTAAAATCATATAAAATTCCTAATATAGTAAATCGTATTGCTTATGGGTTATTTCGCCCATCTAAAGCTGAGCGCTCCTATCAATATGCAAGATTGTTGCTATCAAAAGGCATAAACTCACCCCAACCTGTTGCTTTTTATACCGAACGAAAAGGACTATTTTTTTCCAAAAGCTATTATGTTAGCCTTAAATCTGAGTGTCCTCATACATATATAGATCTCTTAGAACAAAACATCCCTAATACCGAAAAGATTGTCCGGTCAATAGCTCGTGTAGCCGCACAAATGCATGAAAAGGGCTACTTGCACAAAGATTTTTCACGAGGAAATATCTTATTTAAAGACAACGGCAAAAACATATTGATAGATATAATCGACTTAAATCGCATTCGTTTCAAAAAAATAGACATAAACGACGGCTGTAAGAACTTTGAACGCCTACCGGCAACGCCACAAATACATAGATGGTTGGCCGACGAATATGCTCTAGTTCGCAACTTTGATGCTGACACTTGCTATAAACTGATAGCCCACTACCGGAACCTCGAAGAACAATAATGTAAATTGCCATAGGTTGCAAATTTGCCAAAATTTCCTTATTTTTGCAGAAAATGTATCTTGACTATTTTCTTATTTTAAATAACTCTCGGTTATTGACTTAAAATATTGAATTTATGCATATGCTAAATAAGATTTTTTCGGCATTAATAAACGTTCCATGTGCTTTGAAAAAGACCAAATCACCTCGTTTGATTATGACTCTTTTGGTCAAAAACGAAGAAGCGTTGTTGGAAGATAATCTCATTTTTCACAAATCAATGGGCGTTGATGCATTTATAATAACCGATAATAACTCAACCGATACAACTCCACAAATTATAAAAAAATACAAAGATCTGGGGTGGATTATTGAAGTAATCAACGAAACAGCAACAGACTACAAGCAAAAAAAATGGGTTGACCGTATGATATTCTTAGCTATAAATAAACATCATGCTGATTGGATAATAAATGCAGATGCCGATGAGTTATGGCACTCCCCTTCTGGAAATTTAAAAAACGAAATCAACAACACTCGGAGCAATGTTTTGGTTTGCGAAATGAAGTGTATGTACCCCGATGAAAATCTACCTTTTTATCTTTGGAATCGTGCTGTAAATCCAGTAGTTGATTACGAAAAATATGATCTATCACCGTATTCATTGTTTTGCAAACAAAACAAAAAAGTGGCACACCGAGCTAAAGGATACATACAAATATCAATGGGCAACCACAATGTAAAAATGATACCTAAAATATCTAAAAAATCAGATATAACCGTTTATCACTACAATATCCGTGGTCGTCAGCCATTCATCTGTAAAATGATAAACGGAGGACAACAATTGGAACGAAGTAAACAACGACACGGCGGTCGCCATTGGAGATATTTTTATCAACTTTACAATGAGAACAAGTTAAATGATGAATATGATAGAGTGATTGG
>JAFPCM010000165.1 GCA_017390185.1 Muribaculaceae bacterium | reverse complement strand
GCCCATGCAATGTGGGGCGTGATGTAGCATCGGGGGGCCGACAGCAACGGGTTATCGGCACGCGCCGGCTCTACTGTCAATACATCGGTCCCGTAGGCCGCAATCACACCGTTTTTCAGTGCATCGGCCATATCTTGCTCGTTAACGAGCGGTCCGCGACCGGTGTTAATCACTATTGCCGACGGTTTCATCTTGGCAAGCGTCGCCGCGTTTACCATGTCGCGCGTGGTGGTTGTGAGCGGACAGTGCAGACTCAACACATCGGCCTGAGCAAATGCATCTTCAAGGCTCATCGCAACAATGCCCTCGGGCAACTCATTTTGGGGCTTTGAGGTAACTGCAATCACCTTCATATCAAACGATTGCGCGATGCGCGCCACAGCCTTACCAATGTTGCCGAGTCCAACGATTACCATGTTTTTACCGGCAAGTTCTACCGACGGAGTGTTCCAATAGCAGAAGTCGGTGCAAGCGGTCCATTTTCCGTCGGCCACCTCGGCGGCATATTGAGCCACGCCGTTGGTAACATTCAATATGTGGGCAAACACCATTTGCGCCACCGATGCAGTGCCATAGGCCGGGATATTGGTCACTATTATCCCCAACTCGTTAGCGGCATCAACATCGACCACATTATATCCAGTTGCAAGTACACCTATGTATCTCAAGCCTTTACACGCAATCATCACCTCGCGGTCAATTATCACTTTATTGGTGAGCACCACGGCGGCATCACCAATGCGGCTGACTGTTTGTGTCGCATCGGTGCGGTCATAAACCGTTACATTGCCCAAACTTTTCAACGCGTCCCAACTCATATCGCCGGGATTGAGAGTATATCCGTCAAGAACTACAATTTCCATAATTATGCTGTTTTTTTGTTGTCACAAAAATAGTGATAAAAATCCAATAACCACAAAGACTATCCCTTTAGTCGGCACAATTAGAAAAATATGCGCCATTTCACATTTTTTATTACTTGTTTATGTCTACATAAAATTCACATAATTATCTTTGTATTCTTAAACATAAACCGAATATAAGTAAACAATCATAAACATCACGACTATGAAATTTAAGTCAATCAAAACCTCGGTGGCACTCCTCGCAGGAGTAGCAACCGCTATGTTTTCATCGTGTGGCAACGGCCAGGAACAGCAACAAGCCCCCGCTCCTCAATTTGCCACCCTCACAGTAACCAGTTCAAGTGCCAATCTCGACAGTTCTTATCCTGCAACTATTAAAGGCCGCACCGACATTGACATTCGTCCACAAGTAACCGGATTCATCACAAAAGTTCATGTCGACGAAGGCCAACGCGTGAGCAAAGGACAAGTCCTCTTTACACTTGACCAAGTGCAATATGAGGCCGCTGTAGAATCGGCCAAAGCCGCAGTCAATGTGGCCGAAGTTGCCGTTTCAACCGCGCAACTAACCGCCGACAACAAAAAAATGCTTTTTGACAAAAACATCATCAGCGAATATGAATGGCAGATGGCCCAAAACTCTCTCGCCCAAGCCAAAGCTCAATTAGCCCAAGCTCAATCGGGTCTCATCAATGCCAAGAAAAACCTCGCCTACACTGTGGTAACAGCCCCAAGCAACGGTGTTATCGGCTCTATCCCCAACCGCGAAGGCTCATTGGCATCGCCATCTTCGGCTCAACCTTTGACCACCGTCAGCGACAATGCCGAAGTATATGCCTATTTCTCTTTTAACGAAAAAGACATTCTCGAGCTCACCCAAAATGGCACTGTCACCCTCGACAAATGCATCAAGGAAATGCCCCAAGTGCGCCTTCAACTTGCCGACGGCTCAATCTATCCCGCTACCGGCAAAATCACCACTATCTCGGGCGTTATCGACAAAACTACAGGTGCAGCTAATGTTCGCGCGCTTTTCCCCAACGCCAACGGCATGTTGCGCAGCGGCAGCACTGGCAAAGTGCTCATTCCCAACAGCGCCGACAGCATCATCATGATTCCCCAAAAAGCCACTTACGAAATTCAAGACCGCCGATATGTTTATACCCTCAATGACTCAAACATGACCGTATCGACCAACATCACCGTTATGGACCTAAACGACGGACAAACATTTATCGTCACCCAAGGCCTCAAACCCGGCGACCGCATCGTTACCGAAGGTGTAGGAACATCTGTGAAACAAGGCATGAAAATCACTCCCAAAGAAGTGGCAGCCCAATAATCCGTTTTCAACCGTTTACTATCTAAAAATCGACTATAATGAAATTAGATAACTTTATTAAACGACCGGTGTTATCGACCGTTATATCGATATTCATCGTTTTGTTGGGTATTATCGGCTTGTTCACATTGCCCATTACCCAATATCCCGACTTGGCACCTCCCACCATCTCGGTGTCAACAACCTATACCGGTGCCAACGCACAAGCTGTGCAAAACTCGGTGATTGCTCCCCTTGAAGAGCAAATCAACGGTGCGCAAAACATGACCTATATGACCTCAACAGCAACCAACACCGGTAACGCAACCATTACAGTGTATTTTGAACAAGGCTATGATGTTGACATGGCCGCCATTGATGTTCAAAACCGCGTTGCCAAGGCTCAAGGCTTGCTCCCAGCCGAGGTGACAAAAGTTGGTGTTATCACTCAAAAGCGCATGACATCAATGCTCATGGCCATCGCCATTTATGACAAAGACGGATTGTATGACAATCAGTTTGTCGAAAACTACATGAACATCAATGTCATTCCCGAAATCAAGCGTATCTCGGGGATCGGTGACGCTATGGTGCTCGGTGCCGACTACTCTATGCGCATCTGGCTCAAACCCGAGGTAATGGCTCAATATGGCCTCATGCCCACCGACATCTCGAGCGTCCTTGCCGAACAGAACATCGAAGCAGCTCCCGGTTCGTTTGGCGAACGCGGCGACCAAAGTTTCCAATACATCATGAAATACAAAGGCCGCCTCGTTACATCCGAAGAATTTGAAAACATCGTTATCAAAGCCGACACCAACGGCGACATTCTATATCTCAAAGATGTAGCCGACATTGAACTCGGACGCGTAAGTTACGGTTTTGAAAACAAGGTTAACGGTTGCACAGCCGTTACAGCCATGTTGTTTCAATCACCCGGCTCTAACGCCACCGAAATCATCAACAACGTTCTCGACTATCTCGAAACTGCCGAAAAAGAATTACCCGAAGGCCTTGCTATCAGCGTGCCTATGAACAATAACGAGTTCCTTGAAGCATCAATCCACGAGGTGTTGAAAACCCTCCTCGAAGCCTTCTTGCTCGTGTTTGTGGTTGTATACCTCTTCTTGCAAGATATGCGTTCAACGCTCATTCCCACCGTGGCTATCCCCGTTGCGCTTATCGGTACATTCTTTGCAATGAAGTTAATAGGGTTCTCAATCAACCTCATCACCCTGTCGGCATTGGTACTGGCTATTGCGATTGTGGTCGACGACGCCATTGTGGTCGTCGAAGCCGTGCATGCCAAACTTGACACGGGATATAAATCGGCCCGCAAAGCATCAATCGACGCGATGGGCGAAATTGGCGGTGCCATCATATCAATCACACTCGTTATGATGCTCGTGTTCATTCCCGTATCGTTTATGCCCGGCACATCAGGTGTATTCTACAAGCAGTTTGGTATCACCATGGCCATCTCTATTGCATTCTCGGCCGTCAACGCGTTGACTCTCTCGCCCGCACTTTGTGCCGTTTTCCTCAAACCTCACGAAGACCACGGCGACAAGAAAACAACATTTATCCAACGCTTCCACACAGGCTTTAACGCCGCTTATGACCGACTCCTCGAAAAATATCGCGGATATATCTCATTCTTCATCAAGGCCAAGAAACTCGTCATCGCAATGGTTATCGGTGCAGTGGCACTCATGGTGTGGCTCATGGGAGCAACCCCAACTGCCCTCGTTCCCGACGAAGACACCGGAACCATCTTCTGCGTGATTGACATGCCCCCTGCAACATCTCAAGAACGCACCGGCAAATTGCTCAACCAGGTTGACGAAATTCTCTCGCGCATTCCCGCTATCGAAACACGCGTGCTCGTCAACGGTTACAGTTTCGTTGCCGGACAAGGTGCTACTTACGGAACATTCATCATCAAGCTCAAAAACTGGGAAGAACGCTCCGAAGAAGAATACTCTACCAAGATTATTGACAAACTCTATGCAATGGTTAACCAAGAAGTCAAAGACGGTCGCGTAATGTTCTTTGCACCGCCCATGATTCCCGGTTACTCTGTTACCAACGGTTTCAGCCTCCAATTGCTCGACAAAACCGGCGGTGATATCAACAAGTTCTTTGAGGTTACACAAGGCTTCCTTGCAACCCTCAACCAACAGCCCGAAATCCAGATGGCTTACACCACATTCAACCCCTCATTCCCCCAATATCAGGTTGACATCGATGTAGCCAAGGCCAAACAGGCCGGTATCAGCCCCTCGACCATTCTCACCACAATGCAAGGCTACTATGGCGGTATGTATGTGTCAAACTTCAACCGCTTTGGTAAACTTTACCGCGTCATGATGCAAGCTGCGCCCGAAACTCGTGTATCGCCCGAAACGCTCAACAACATCAAGGTGCGCAATGGCAGTCAGATGGCTCCTATTTCAAATTTTGTGACTCTCAAAAAAGTTTATGGACCAGACTTGCTCAACCGCTTCAACATGTTCCAGACAATCTCTGTCAACGGTACGCCCAACGCCGGTTATTCAACAGGTGATGCCATCGCGGCGATTGAACGCGTTGCGGCTCAATCATTGCCCCAAGGCTTCGGCTTTGAATACTCAGGTATGACACGCGAAGAAAAGAGTTCGTCGGGTAGCGCTACAGCAATCATCTTTGCACTTTGTATTCTTTTTGTTTACCTCTTGCTCAGTGCACAGTATGAAAGTTACATTCTGCCCATGGCTGTTATTCTTTCAATACCATTTGGATTGATGGGAACATTCCTCTTTGCCAACCTCTTTGACATCACCAATAACATCTACTTGCAGATTGCGCTCATCATGCTCATCGGTCTATTGGCCAAAAACGCGATTTTGATTGTCGAGTTTGCAGCCGAACGCCGCCGCACAGGCATGAGCATCGTCAATGCCGCCATCGCAGGTGCATCGGCCCGTTTGCGCCCCATCTTGATGACATCATTGGCAATGATTATCGGTCTTATCCCCTTGATGCTTGCATCGGGTGCTGGTGCCAACGGTTACAATGCGCTCGGCACAGGATCTGTAGGCGGTATGCTCATCGGTATGGTGTTCCAGATTTTGGTTGTACCCACACTATTTGTAATCTTCCAAACTATCCAAGAAAAGATTACCCCCTTGGAATGGAAAGACAAAGACAACCAAGGCATCGAATCAGAAATCGAACAATATTCTCGCAAATAACATTTTTGAAATATGACTATCAGCAATATAACTCGAGTAGCGATTGTGGGGCTTGGCCTCACAATGCTCTCAAGCTGTCACATTTACAATAAATTTGACATGCCCGACGACAATGCCCTCGCACAAGAATATGTGCAAGCTTGCGAGGCCGAGGTCGATTCGGCTACGTTCGGCAATCTGCAATGGCAACAGGTGTTTACCGATCCCGTTCTTGCCGACCTCATCAATCAGGCTCTCGAAAATAACGCCAACCTCGACAATGCCCGACTCAATGTTGAGATGGCACAAGCCCAACTCCAAGGTGCACGTTTGAGCTACCTTCCCTCGGTGGCTCTTGCCCCCAACGGCGCTGGTGCTTCTTATGCCCAATCGGCATTAACTTGGACCTACCAACTCCCTGTGGCAGTTAGTTGGGAAATCGACATTTTCGGCAAATTGCTTAACGGCAACCGCAGCGCTAAAGCCGCCGTACGCCAAAGCAAAGCCTATGAACAAGCCGTTCGCTCTCAAGTGATAGCCGGCGTGGCAAACTGCTACTATGCTATCGCATCGCTCGAGAAGCAACTTGCCGTGAGCCGTCAGACAGCCGAAAATTGGCGCCAAAGCGTTGAGGTGATGAAAAACCTCAAACTCGCCGGACGCACCAACGAGGCTGGCGTGGTGCAGAGCAATGCCAACTATTACAGCATTCTCGCCTCTATCACCGACCTTGAAGTTGCACTCCATGAGGCCAACAACACCATGTCGTTGTTGCTCAATGTAATGCCCCAACAATGGAACATCTCGGCCGATGCCACCCTCCAAGCACCTGCAATGATGCGTGAGGCTATTCCGATGCGCGAACTTGCAGCCCGTCCCGACATTCGTGCCGCAGAGCAAAGCGTTGCCATGGCCTACTATGCCACCAACCAAGCCCGCTCAGCCTTCTATCCATCAATCAACATTTCGGCCAATGGCGGTTTCACCAACCTTCTCGGCTCGGTAATCACCAACCCCGGCGAATTGTTTTTGCAACTTGCAGGTCAGTTGACAGCGCCCATCTTTGCCCGCGGCAGCAACCTCGCCCGATTCAAAGCGGCCCGCGCACAACAAGAACAGGCTATGAACAACTTTGAGACAGCATTGCTCAGCGCAAGTGCCGAAGTGAGCAACGCCATGACCATCTACAACAAGAGCAACGAAAAATTACAGTTGCTTGATGTGCAGGTGCAAAACCTCGAGAAATCGGTTGAGTACACCCAAGACCTCCTCTCTTATGGCACAGCCTCATATCTTGAAGTTCTCAATGCCCAAACAAGCCTTCTTGCCGCTCAAATGTCGCAAATATCATGTGACTTAACCAAAGCGCAATCGGTAATCAACCTTTACCAGTCGCTCGGTGGAGGACGTTAAACATCACATAAAATAACCTCTAAAACACTATAACCATGATTAGTCCATTAGCATATGTTGACCCGTCAGCAAAAATCGGCAACAATGTAACAATACACCCCTTTGCCTACATCGACAAAGATGTGGAAATCGGTGACAACTGCGAAATCATGCCCTATGCGAGTATCATTCACGGCACTCGCTTGGGCAACAACAATAAGGTGTATCAAGGAGCCATCGTTGGCGCCGATCCTCAAGACTTCCGCTGGAAAGGCGAAAAAACCTATTGCATCACAGGCGATAATGTCGTGATTCGCGAACAAGTCATCATCAACCGAAGCATTCGCGAAGGACAAGCCACACGCATTGGCGGCGACTCGTTTATCATGGCCGAATCTCACATTGGCCACGACTGCCAAATCAAAGGTAAAAATGTGCTCGGCAATGGCGTTAAAATCGCCGGCGACACAGTTATCGGCGAGTATGCCATCATGTCATCAAACGCCATGTTGCACGAAGGTTGCCAAATCGGTGACTGGGCGCTAATCAAAGGCGGTTGCCGACTCGGCAGCAATGTGCCTCCCTATGTAATAATCGCTCACAACCCCGCAAGTTACTATGGCATCAATGCAGTGATTATGCGCAAAGAAGGTTTCAACGAAGACCAAATTGACGACATCGCAAAAGCCTACCGACATGTTTATCAATGCGGCACATCGGTGTTCAACGCATTGCGTCGAATCGAGAGCGATGTTCCTGCAAGCGAAATTCGCGACTCTATAGTCGAATTTATCCGCTCATGCGACCACAAAATTGTTGCCATCCCCCCTGAACTGATTTAATCGCATATAGTTACCAACAAAAAGAGATGTGTAAGCCCGGCTTACACATCTCTTTTTTCATATACTACAGTCACAACTACTCGCCCCGCAATTCTTTGATTTTATCTAATATATCCTTTATTTTTGCGTTAAAATCGCGGTTCTTTCTATAAGCATAAATCACCCCAATCACAAGCCCTGCTATGCCCCCCGACACTGTCGATCCTGAATAAGTCCAATCGCTTAGCGATCCGAGGACTAATACGACCATCAAGATAAAAGGCGCTATCGTAAACATCCTTATCCTTTTCATTGTTTTTTTGTATTTCTGGATGCGTTCCATTGCATCAACATAACACAAGCCGATAAGTTCTTTGGGGTTAAATACACGAAATGCCCTATACCCAAACATATCGGCAGCAAACAGTGCTCCCAACGACACCAAAATAAGCGCCCAATGAACTCGCCCATATATCATAAGCGGCAACAACAAAACAAAACCCCACCATGCTTGTCTATAACTTTTTGAACAATACTTATCTATGAAAGTTATGTTTTGCTTCACAGTTTCCTTTATCAAATCTTCGTTTACGATTTTTTGGTCGTTCAACTTTTCGTTGAGGATATTATATTGTGATTGCAGTTCTTGCAATTCGTCCATTTCAATTGGCTTTTCCATATTGTGTATTGATTATTTATTTGACATTGATTTTAGTTGCTCTTTGATGCGGAATAAACGAGTAGTGATATTTGCAACCGACACACCCACAACATCGGCGATATCTTGATAACTCATGTTTTCAAGCCATAGCAAAATTATTGCTCGGTCAAATACATCAAGACGATTAATGCGGTCATACAACATCTGTACCTGACGGCTCTCGACATCGGTTTCATTATACAAGTCGATATCCATTGTCAGCGGAACAGTTGCCACACGGCGTTTCTTTTTGCGCTCAAACGAGGTGCAAGTGTTAAGGCTCACACGCCACACCCAAGTTCTCATGCTGCAATCGCCTCGGAAGTGGCTAAAACCGTTCCACAAACTTATCAAAACCTCTTGATAAAGGTCTTCAACCTCCTCAGAGTTTTTTGAATAGAAATAACAGACCGTATATATAGTCTTTTTGTATTCCTTTACGATTTTCGTGAATTCAAATTCTTTATCATTCATCATCTATTGGGTTGTTTCTACTATATTAGACGCAACTTTTTGTCAATCCTTACACAATTTGTCATTTTTTTGCAAAAATAATCATACAATTCAAACCCGCCAACTCAAAAGCGCTTAAAAACAGACTATTGGCAACGGTCTGTTTTAACAAGCAACGCCCCCGCGGCGGCGCGTGGCCGATGCGAGGGCGTTTTATTATGAAATTGAGCAGAATTTTACAACTCGGTTTTCCACAATCCGTGGAGGTTGCAGTATTCATACACTGCCACAGGATTTTCGGCATATACCACCACCGATGCCTGTTCTTGGTCTTTGATGTTGACTCTCACACCACCGTTTTCGGTTTCAACATAGATGAAAGCAATGTGATGTTCGGGCGACATGGGGTGAGGCACACTGCCTACATCAACCTTCAAGCGGCCGTCTTCCAAACGGGTTACAACGGGCACATGTTTTTCGCCACTTGCATCGACTGTGTTAGGAATAAGTTCTTCCATCTTTTCGCCGCAGCACACAACTGCAACACCTGAATCAACAACTTTTTCAACGACATTGCCGCAATGACGGCATTTAAAAAATTTTGTAGCCATAGTTTTTATTTTTTGAGGGTTAATTTATTTTGTTTAGGGTTGTTTACAACATTTGGTCAAGCATGCGACCTATTTCTTGCTTGGGCATCACACCGCCGGCGCGTGTGGGCATTCCGTTCATAGGCACAAAGAGCATTGTGGGGATAGAGCGTATGCCAAAAGCGGCAGCCAAATCGGCATCACGGTCAACGTCTACCTTATAGACATCTACCCGTCCGCTATATTCGCCGGCAATCTCGTCAAGCACAGGCGATAGCATCTTGCAAGGTCCGCACCACGACGCATAGAAATCGATCAATGCCGGTTTGTCGCCCAAAAATTGCCACTCGCCGTCGGTATTCATGTAGTCGGCAACCTTTGTAAAGAATTCCTTTTTGCTTATATGTTTCGCTGTCATAACTTATATTGTTTTTATTGTTTTCGTTTGATTGTTTCCTGATTGCATTGCAAAGTTACAGTAAAAAACCATCCGTGTCAAACTGATAATCTCTATTGCCCATAGACAAAACCTATGACACGACCTTCCAATCCTGATACCAAGCACATTACACTTCTCAAAACAACATTCAGAGAAAATTGTTCAACAACCGACGGCAATAGCGTCACACCACAAACAGCCCAATGCGTGGACATTGATGCCGCTTTTGGGCGGTTATTAACCATTGTTACAATCTTGTAATAAAAAACAACACGCAAAAAATCACAAAAGTATGCAATAATTCGTTATCTTTGTAGTCTTGATAATATGGGGTATTATTACCCGCAAGTAAATACACGAAATCTATACAATATGGAACAAAAATCAGATAGTGTTGTTATCATTCCCATGTATAACGAAAAAGAGAATGCTGCCGCTATTATTGACGCAGTTATTGCTCTGCCCCACACGTTTGACATTCTTGTTATTGATGATAATTCGCCCGACGGCACTGCTGAAATTGTAAAAGCAAAACAGCAGGAATATCCCGGCCGCGTTCACTTGGTTCAACGCGCCGGAAAACTCGGATTGGGCACTGCCTACATTGAGGGTTTCAAATGGTCACTCGCCCACGAATATGAGTACACCTTTGAAATGGATGCCGACTTTTCACACAACCCCAACGATTTGTTGGCACTCTACAAGGCTTGTGCCGAAGAAGGTGCCGACATGTCAATCGGCTCTCGTTATGTAACAGGTGTAAATGTGGTTAACTGGCCCATGGGACGTGTGTTGATGTCATACTATGCCTCGGCCTATGTTCGCATCGTTACCGGCATGCCCGTGCGCGACACCACAGCCGGATTTGTGTGCTACTCACGCCGCGTGCTCCAAGCATTACCCCTTGACAACATTCGATTCAAAGGCTATGCGTTCCAAATCGAAATGAAATTCACCGCCTACAAATATGGCTTTAAAATAAAAGAAGTGCCTATCATATTTGTCAACCGTGTGCTCGGCACAAGCAAAATGAATTCAAGCATCTTTGGCGAAGCCGTTTTTGGAGTGATAAAACTCAAGTGGAGCAGCCTTTTCAAGAAGTATCCCAACTATAGCAAATAAATGAGAACTCTTTTACATAACGCTATCATTGTCAACGAAGGAGAAAGCTATTTAGGCTATGTCGTCATTGACAATGAAACGATAGAGTGTGTCGGTGAAGGAGCCCCTTCGCCCGAAATTATAGCAAGCGTCAACAAGGCGTGTGACCTCGACTGCAAACTGCTGCTCCCCGGTGTCATCGACGACCAAGTACACTTTCGCGACCCGGGTTTAACCCACAAGGCCGACATCGAAACCGAGTCGACCGCAGCCGTTGCCGGCGGCGTCACTTCGTTTATGGACATGCCCAACACCAATCCTCAAACCACTTCAATCGA
This sequence comes from Muribaculaceae bacterium, assembly GCA_017390185.1. Taxonomy (GTDB): domain Bacteria; phylum Bacteroidota; class Bacteroidia; order Bacteroidales; family Muribaculaceae; genus RGIG4079. The sequence continues at coordinate 9,768 of JAFPCM010000165.1, read as the reverse complement.
GGCATGGGAAGCCAAAAACAAACGAGCTAACCAAGTTTCGCTTGCCAACTATGCGTTTTTCATTGGTGCGACAAACGCCAACATTGACACTTTGCTCAATTGCGACTATTCGCGTGTGCCAGGCGTAAAACTTTTTTTAGGTGCATCAACCGGAAACATGCTTGTTGACAACGACACAGCGCTAAACCGCATCTTTGCTGAGGTGCCGGCTCTCATTGCAATTCACTCCGAAGACGAAGCCATCATTCGCCGCAACCGCGATGAGCTGCAAGCGCAAATGGGCGACAATATCCCCGTTGAATTGCACCCCGTGATTCGCAGTAGCGAGGCATGTTATGAATCAACACGCCGCGCTGTTGAAATGGCTAAAAAGCACGGTTCAAGACTCCACATTTTGCACATCTCTACCGATGCCGAAATGGAGTTTCTCACTCCCGGCGAAGTTACCGACAAGAAAATCACTGCCGAGGTGTGTGTTCACCACCTGTGGTTTACCGACGAAGACTACCCCCGATTGGGCTCTCGCATCAAATGGAATCCCGCCATCAAAACCGCTAACGACCGCGACTCGTTGCGTCGCGCGTTGAACGACAATCGCATCGATATCGTTGCCACCGACCATGCGCCACACTTGTTAAGCGAAAAAGAAGGCGGCGCACTCAAAGCGGCATCAGGCGGTCCGCTCGTGCAATTCTCATTGCCCCTTATGCTCGAAATGGCTCACAACGGACTGTTTACCGTTGAAACCGTGGTCGAGAAAATGTGTCACGCTCCTGCACGACTCTTCAACATCGACCGTCGCGGTTACATTCGCCCCGGATATTTTGCCGACTTGGTGGTGGTAAACCCCAATACAGCCTACATTGTCAGCGATGACATGGTATTGAGCCGTTGTGGTTGGACACCCATTAACGGTGAAACGCTCCACAACAAAGTATTGGCAACCTACGTCAATGGCCATAAAGTATATGACAACGGCAAGATTGATGCATCACACAAAGGTCAATCTCTGAAATTCAATGCTTAATCATATCATATAATAAATGTCAACAGAGAAACATCACATTCAAGGATTAAACCAGCAACAAGTTGAGGAAAGCCGCCGCAAACACGGCATCAATATCCTCACACCCCCACCCAAAGAGTCGCTTTGGAAACAGTTTTTTGAAAGTCTTAAAGACCCCTTGATTAAGATATTGTTTGTTGCCCTCGGGTTATCAGTGGGCATCGCAATTTATGAATGTTCAATGCCCTCACATGGTGCCGAGGTGTTTCTCGAACCTGCCGGCATTCTCATCGCCATTCTCATGGCAACCGTTATCGGCTTTGTTCTCGAAGTCAATGCCAACAAAAAATTTGACATCCTCAATCAGGTCAACGACGATATACTCATCAAGGTAATTCGCGACGGCAATGTCACACAAATCCCCCGCAAGGACATCGTTGTGGGCGACATTGTGATTCTTGAAACCGGCGATGAAGTCCCCGCCGACGGCGTGATTTTTGACAGCGTGGCCCTCTCTATCAACGAGAGTACGCTCACAGGCGAGCCCATTATTCGCAAATCACACCGCCCCGAAGATTTCAAAACCGACTCGACCTACCCCACCAACCACGCAATGCGCGGCACAACAGTGGTGGAAGGTCACGGAACGATGGAAGTCACCGCTGTGGGCGATGCAACAGAATATGGCAAAGTATATGTTGCCGCACAAATTGACTCGGGCGTAAAAACACCTCTTACACTTCAATTTGAACGATTGGGCAAAGTTATTTCGACTTGCAGTTACATTGTTGGTGCGCTCATCATCATTGGCCGCTCACTCATCTTTGATTGGGCCGGCTCAACCGCCATTGAAGCCATCGACTACTCGCTCGTCACAATCATGCTCGCCGTTACACTCATTGTGGTATCGGTGCCCGAAGGCTTGCCCATGAGTGTCACTTTGAGCCTTGCATTGAGCATGCGCCGAATGCTTGCCAGCAACAATCTTGTGCGCAAAATGCACGCATGCGAAACCATGGGTGCAACCACAGTTATCTGCACCGACAAGACTGGTACACTCACACGCAACCAAATGCGCATTTATGAGACATTCTTCCCCGCATTATGCTGTGGACAAAAACTCAATGACTGCCCCGACTCTTGCCTCATCAAAGAAGGCATAGCCGTAAACTCTACGGCATTCCTTGACCTGTCAGACAAAAATAAAGTCACAGCATTGGGCAATCCCACCGAAGGAGCATTACTATTGTGGCTGCACGACCAAGGCGTTGACTATTTGCAACTGCGCGAAAACGCCGAGGTTATCGACCAATTACCATTCTCTACCGAACGCAAATTCATGGCCACACTCGTCAACTCGCCATTGATTGGCAAGCGAGTGCTATATATAAAAGGTGCGCCTGAAATCGTTATGGGCCTTTGCAACTCTACCCCTGCGGCATCGGCCGACGAAATCACAAAACGCCTGCTCCAATATCAGCATCAGGCAATGCGCACACTCGGCTTTGCTTACAGCATTATCCCCGATGGTGTTGACCCCATTGTTGACAACCGATTGGTGTGTGACAACATCACATTCATCGGCATCACAGCAATCTCTGACCCTGTTCGCGACGATGTACCCGATGCAATCAACTCTTGTATCAATGCCGGCATCAGCATCAAGATTGTTACTGGCGACACTCCTGGCACAGCTCGCGAAATAGGACGTCAAGTGGGATTGTGGACCGATACCGACGGCGATTTGCAACAAATCTCAGGACCCGAATTTGCCGCCTTGAGCGAAGAAGAAGCCGCTCAACGCGCACGCCACATCAAAATCATGTCACGCGCTCGTCCCACCGACAAATCGCGCCTCGTTCGCTTGCTTCAAGAACAAAATGAAGTGGTGGCAGTTACAGGCGACGGCACCAATGATGCCCCTGCTCTAAATGCGGCCCAAGTTGGCCTCTCAATGGGCGACGGCACATCTGTTGCCAAAGAAGCAAGCGACATCACTATTATGGACAACTCATTTGCAAGTATCACCAAGGCTGTGATGTGGGGACGCTCGCTATATCAAAACATTCAGCGATTTATCTTGTTCCAACTCACAATCAACCTCATGGCATGCCTCATTGTGGCTATCGGAGCGTTTACCGGAACAGAATCGCCACTCACCGTGACTCAAATGTTGTGGGTAAACCTCATCATGGACACATTTGCCGCACTTGCATTGGCTTCACTGCCTCCAAGTGTTGAAGTGATGAAACGCAAGCCCCGTCGCAGCGACGACTTTATCATCAGCCGTAGCATGTTGTGGGCTATTTTAGGCACAGGCTTGTTGTTTGTGTTCATATTGTTTGGCTTCATGCAATATTTCCGCCACACCGATGTTGTGACATTGCTCGATTTCAACATTGTGAACTACTTTGCCCACTATTTTGATTTCAACTACACAGCCGACGACATTTACACTCCCTATGAATTGTCAATGTTCTTCTCGCTGTTTGTATTCCTCTCGTTCTGGAACTTGTTTAACGCACGCGCATTTGAAAGCGGACACACCGCATTCCACGACAAGCGCAACAGCAAAGTGTTCTTCTCAACACTCTTGGCAATCGTTGGCGGACAGTTCCTCATCGTTGACTTTGGCGGACCGATGTTTAATGTTGTACACATCAACTGGATTGACTGGGCTATCATCATCGGCAGCACATCGTTGGTAATGATAATCCCCCTCATCTACACATTTATCAAACACGCCTTCAAGCGATAATTAATCACAACATTCAATATCCAACAAAATCTGCATCATTTTCACCCTAAATGATGCAGATTTTTATTTTATGATGCAGAAAAGTATTAACTTTGCAACAAAAAAAAGAAAAGGTATGCATACATTTGATTACAAGGAAACCCCTAAACAGCTATTAACGCCCGACATTGTCAATATGCTTTCATCATTGCACGAATTAAGAGGCAAGCAAGAGTTATATATCGAGGCTGAGTCAGATGTATTAACAGCATTACTTGATATAGCCAAGATTCAAAGCACCAAGGCATCCAACAAAATTGAAGGCATATATACTTCTGACGAGCGATTGGAAGCATTGGTAATGGAAAAGGCTGAGCCGCATAACCGCTCCGAAGAAGAGATTGCAGGATATCGAGAAGTTTTGTCAACCGTCCATGACAATTATGAGTATATCCCCATCAGCACAAACAACATTCTGCAATTGCATCGTGACCTATACAGTTTTAGCCGTCGCGATACGGGGGGCAAATTCAAGAACACGGATAATGTGATAGCAGAATCGGGCAACGACGGACAACAACTAGTTAGATTCACGCCTGTCCCTGCATTTCAGACACCCGAAGCAATGGAAAACTTGTGTAATGAGTTTAACAATGCCATTGAACGTGCGGAGTACGACCCGTTGCTGCTGATTCCCATGTTCATCCTCGACTTCCTTTGCATTCACCCATTCAATGACGGAAACGGACGCATGAGCCGCTTGCTGACCTTGCTGATGCTGTATCGTAGCGGTTATATCGTTGGGAAATATGTCAGTATGGAAATGTCAATCGAAAAGTCAAAGGAAACTTATTATGAAGCCTTACAGAGCAGTTCTATCGAATGGCATAACAACAAAAGTGACTATACCTCATTTGTAAGATATTACTTAGGAGTTGTATTAAAAGCCTATAATGACTTCCAAGACCGCATTGAGCATTTGAAGTATCGCAAATTGTCAAAGGCGGAAAGAGTAAAAGCCGTGTTTGAGAAAAAACTTGGCATTGTCAAGAAATCGGATATTGCCACACTTTGTCCTGACATTAGCGGAACGACAATTGAACGCACATTGAAAGAGTTACTGGACACTGGTTTCATTGAAAAAGTAGGCAAAGGTCGTGCAACTGGATATGCCAAGAAATAATCGCTGCCAGCTAGGGCATGTGATTAATACCAAGTCACACCGGTTGATGATGATGAGCGTTTGTCATATTTGAGGTCGCTCAAGAGAGATGATTTGGCCGAAATGTGGAAGTTATATGACTTGTAAGGTCCGACAGGCACAAAACTTGCTCGCATAGTAAAGCAGTGCATGTCGCGCGATATATTACAGTTCATATAAGCCAATTTGCGTGTGTCAAAGTTATAACTTGCCGTAAAGCCGAAGTTCCAATTCTTTGTCGGTCGCAAATTGCCCGAGAAGCTGAGGTTTTGAGTAATTTTGCCCTTATATTCCATTTTTTTCTTATCAAACTCGCCATAGCCATAATTGACCGAATAGTTTAACGTCAAGTTCCACGGCATGGTCCATGCGGCATATCCATCGACCCTCATCGCGACAGGTTCATCATCGTCATGGTTATGACCGTGACCGCCCGACGACGAGTCTTCATCCCATTCGTCTTCGCTATGGTCTGAGGTGTCTTTACTGTCATCTGACTTTTTGCCTCGCTCTCTGAGTTTCTTAAACGTATCGTTATTAAATGTGTAAGAGAACGATGTTCCTGTGCTTGACAATCGGCCCCAACCTTTGCCTACCTCCCAACGTGGCACATTAACGCGAACGGGATTGCCATAAGAGTTAAGTTGATAGGTGTAAACGTCCCAAACTGCCGACAGATTGAGGTTGAAATTCTTGACCAATCGCAACATTATTGAAGTATTTAGGTTACTCCAATTAAGCGAGTCGGCCGCAAAGTTATAACTTTGTGACAATGTAAAGTTTTCAATAAGCGATATTTTTTTCTCACCGATGCTATCATTATCGGTTTTGACTTTCATCTCGACATTGTTTGACAACGCCAACGACAATGCGCTTTGTTTGCCTTGCCCCGGCACGCCAAACAAGGCATTGGGGAAGTAGGAATACTTGCGGGTCTGTGTTTCGCCATTGGGCGTCGTATAGTCATAAGTGCCATAGTATCCAAAGAACGACGATGAGAAGTCGGGCGAAGCACTGAACGACACTGTCGGAGTCAACACATGGCGAATCATCTTCACTTTGTCGCCAAGGAATTTCATCGGCTTATAGAAACCATACAACTTTGTATCGAGCGACACAGCCGCGTTAAAGTCCCACACATTGTAGAAGTTGTAGGTGGTGTCACACACCTCAGCCGCAGCATTGGGGTCCCACTGACGGCGCACCTTATTGGTATACATGCGGTCAGACAACGAAATTGACGGAGTGAGGTTGATGTATTTAAACAAGTTGAATGTTGCCGAAATGGGCACTGTGTGTTTCATGCCGTTGCGCCAATCCTTGATAAGATTTTTCTGCAAAAATTGGTCTTGTCGTGCAGTCAACGAATTTTGGAAAATACCCGAATATGACATCTTGATTTTTTCATACCATCGTTCCTCTCCCACAGCCTTTTTGCGTTTGAAAGGATATATCTGCGACATCGACAATGTCAAGTTGGGGAATGACACCGAGAGTGTTGAGTCTTGTGTGCGTTGCGAGATATTGGCAGTTGCCGAGAGCGACCATTTTGACTGCGGAATGCGATAGGTCATGTTGACGGTACTGCTCTTGGTGTTTTCGGTAAACGCATCGCTATAATATGACGATTGGTCATTGCGGTTATAGCCCGATGTACTGAAGTTCACACTTGCCGAGAAGTTGAGATTGGGGTTGGCTTTTGAGTCTTGGGCATGATTCCACAACACCTGAAAGTTGGTTTGAGACGAATAATCAGGCTCTCCTTTTTCTCCAAAAATCGACTTCAAATAACTAATATTAAATGAGCCCGAATACTTATAGCGTTTCACATAATTGGAGCGAGCGGCAATACCCCACGAACCGCGAGTATATAATTCGCCTGTCAACGCAAGGTCAATGTTGTCGTTTATAGCAAAGTAATAACCACCGTTGCTCAAGTAATATCCACGCTGGTAGTCGGTACCAAATGAGGGGAATATAACACCCGACGAATATTTTTCAGAGAACGGGAAATAGCCAAACGGCACAGCCAGCGGCAATGGCAATCCGGCCAGCACCATATATGTCGGGCCCACCACAATGTCCTTTTTAGGACGCATTTTACCTTTGGTAACTTGAAAATAGAAGTGGGGATTGTCGTGTTGATCGCAAGTTGTGTAACGACCGCTTTTCAAGAAATATTCGTCGTTTTCAGTTTTCTTGGTAATCCCGCCTGTGAGATAACCTTCACCTTGCTGCGTAACGACATCGGTAATCAAACCTCGTTGAGTTTTGAAATTATAACGCATTGTTTTGGAGTTATACTCCCCGCTACGGTCGGTAAACACCGGTGTTCCCTTCATTTCACCCACCGAGTCGCGCACACCCACAGCATAGACAGTGCTTGCGTTCATGTCCATTTCGATATTGGCAGCCGTCAATTTGATGTCGCCATAATCGACCTTGCTGTCGCCATACATATACACACTGTTCTGACCGATAAGCACCAACGAGTCTTTTGCCGAAAACTCGACCGGGCTATCCAAATCGACCTTCACACGGCTGATGCGTGAGGGTTTGACACTATCAGCAACAACAGCCGGAACACTGTCGGCATTTGCCCACAATGTACTATCGGGCACAGCTTGTGACCATGCACAAACCGAGCAAAAAAGCATTAAAACAGTGATATAGTAGTATAGTCGTTGCAACTGCTATTGTCAAAATGATAAAATTCACTGCAAAGATACGAAATAGCGAGCGATTAATCGACACATTCGCCGCTTTTTAACTTGATTAAAGAACTCACCGACCAATTATGTCTCCACTCCGACAACCATATTCCCAAAAAATCGCCATCAGAAGGGATATCCGATAGCCAAGTGGAAAGCAAGCGAGCGGCTGAATGAGCCCATATTGAAATAGCGGTCACGGCCTGTGTCATAAGGCGCATGCAAGGCTATACCGAGGTCGGCGCGCAACACCAGCATCTCTATATCAAAACGCAAGCCGGCACCCGTACCGAGGGCCAAGTCGCGCAAGAATGTTGCGCCACGCAATGTGCCTCCGGGACGCATCGGGTCGTCTTTGAGCAACCACACATTGCCCGCATCTAAGAACAATGCACCTCGCAACGGGCCATATAACGGGAAACGATACTCAACATTTGCCTCAAACTTGAATGTACCTGTTTGGTCAAAATATCCGTTGACTGCGGCATCAGGCACCTGATAACTACCCGGGCCGATGCTGCGAACGGTAAACGCTCTGACTGAGTTGGCACCACCGACATAAAATTGCTCGCTATAAGGCACTTGCGATGAATTGCCATAGGCATGTGCCGCACCTACCGCAGCTCGCGATACAAGCCAGTGATTTCCGAAAAAGCGGTGGCTATATACCACTTGCGCCGAGCCTTTAACAAACTGCGAGAATGGGGTTCCGAACAGGCCTTTGTTTTCATTCACTCCGGCAAGCTGCCACAATGCCCAACACACATTGCCCGCTTCTTGAACAGTAAACTGACAATTCACTTTATTGTTGCGATCAAACGAGCGGTCATAAATGAGGCTATACTGTACTTGCGGAACAAATTGGTCACGGAAACTTTGTGCCACAGCCTGATTATCAAGCATTATAGAGTCAAATTCGGCCGTTGTGTTGAGCAGTTTGGTATAAGTGAGTTTAATCGGAGTCAAAGTGTTTGACACATAGCGAGTAGCTTTCCAATCATAAGAGAAAGCAACATCGGCTTGCGCCATGCGAAAATAATGCGGGCGATTCAAAAAACTTCCGCTCAACGATATGCGAGTCCAATTGAGGGCATAACGGCTGCGAGGTATAAATCGCGGAGCGACAAGTCGTGGAAACGATAACGAACTTGCCAAACTCACTTCATAAGAGTTAAACAGCGATGAATTGCCTTTGTTTCGACCCGTTTGCCACTCATAGGCACCTGTGAGGTTAACATTTAGTTGCTCGCCTCCACCAAAAAGGTTGCGATTTGTCACACCGAGAGTCATTCCCGGACCAAGATAACTATTTGATTTTGATGAGGCATTAACCTCTATCGATGCTTCAAGCGGAGTATCAAATGTGCATGTTATATCAACATTTAGCAAGTCAGATGAAGAAACTGTATCGCGTTGGACATCTATATTAATGGCGTTAAAAATTCCCAATCGCGACAAATAGGTCTGAGTGCGATTCATATCCCTGACCGAGAACACCTTGTTGGCACGGAAAGTGACACATTCGGGGATAATGGCTGTGCGCAGTTTTGACGGCTGCATCAATATGAGTCGTGCACGGCGCGTTTCAATCGTGTCGGGAGTTCCGTCACCTTGATTGCGGTTAATTCTGACTGTCACAAATCCTGTGCGATAGCGTTTGAGATTGGCTGGCGCAATGTTTTTGGCCATTACCATTTTCAATGCTATGCTATTGCGGGAAAGGGTGCTATCAGCAAGATATTCTATATAATCGGGGCGAAAATAATAGTATCCGCGATTGCGCACGGCATTGGCAATGCGTGTTCGCTCGGCGCTGAGCGAATCGGTGCAATAACGGTTACCCTCAACCAAATATGTTCCACTTTGGGCAATGGAGTCAATCATGTGATTCAGATGACAGGTGTCGGGCAACAATTCGATTTTGCCGAGCGCATATTCGGGTCCGGCATTGACAATGTACTTTATTTTTGCCTTTTTCTTGTTGCGACCTTGCAGCAATTCATATGATACCGATGAGCTGAAATATCCGTTGTTATCAAGAATTTGGTCGATCATTTTGACACGCACCTCGGGGCGCACATCAGAAACCAGCACCGGCTCTTCGACCAATTTC
>JAFPCM010000021.1 GCA_017390185.1 Muribaculaceae bacterium | reverse complement strand
GTTGTCCGTATGGCTTGGTGACATCAACGGTGTATAAGATTCCGGCAGCAGAGTCGAAATTGTAGGCGGGGTTTTGCAGACGTGCCTGTTTGTCGCTGTCTTTTAGCTTGAGCAAATGGTCGTTGGCCGATGTCATTGTGTTTATCCAATTTTCATATGACAATTCGAGGTGGCCTTTGATCTCGGCACCTGTGAGATGCATGGCATAGAGCATGTTTTCAAACTTGTAGAGGTTAAACATGTCGGCCATGGTGATGTCTCCTTGTTTGATTGACGCATCAAACGATAACGGTGCGGCAAGCGAAATTTGCGCGCCGGAAATGGATAGTTGCATTTGGTGAATGAAATCGACAAATGCCGACGGGCCAAAGTAGGCATCGCGTGTGGTGATTGTAGTGTCGCATTGGCCGATGACTTTTGACACAAATTGCTTGACTGTTTCTTGTGCAGGTGCAAACATTGTGCTGAACTCTTTTTCGGGGTTGAGCTCTATTACCGACTGTATTGAGGGCGTGATAGACTTTTGGACAATTGTGCCGTTGGCAATGCTTATTTTTACATCGGCAACAGCCACTGCATGGGCATTGTTTGCGGGGTTGAGGATTATGGTGTTTTTGCCCTCGATGTTTGTGATGGTGTCAAGGGTGTGCCGGTGGTCGTGTCCCATAAAAATTACATCAAAGCCGGGTACTTGTTGCGCAACTTTGGCCGAAGCGTTTTCATCATATCCCGATGTTGATGCGCCCGAACTTCCCGAATGGAAAAGACCGATTATGAGGTGGGGCTTTTCTGATTGTTGAATGATGGGCACCCAATGGCGGGCGGTTTCAACCATGTCGTCAAATCTCATTCCTTGCCACAAATTTTGGGGCAACCATGCCGGAATGGCGGGAGTAGTCAGCCCCAGTACGGCTATTTTTATTCCGTGGCGAGTGATGATGGTATATGGCTTGAAGTAGGGTGTTTCTGTTGCTGTTTTAACGGCATTGGCACCGAGCAGGGGAAAGTTGCATTGTGCTACCCAGCGGTCATAGACGGGATGCCCTGTTTCAATGTCGTGGTTGCCCACGGTGGCTACATCATATTTCATGAGATTCATCATGCGGGCTGTGATGTGAGTCGATGTGGTGTCTATGAAATTGTAGTAATAGACAGTGGGCTGACCTTGCAAAATGTCGCCGTTATCAAGGAGTATCACATTATCGCTGCCCAACATTTCTCGCTGCTGTTTGACAAATGTTGCAACCTGCGCAAGGCTGCCCTTCCACGGACGGTTGTTAATGAAGTCATAAGGGAAGAAATTGCCGTGCACATCGGTGGTCTCGATTAATCGGAGATTGATGTTGATTGTATCGTTGGCAATAGATGTCATAGTTGAGATAATTGTAAGCAGTGTAGTGATGAGTTTGCGCATGATATATAAATGTTAATCAAATTTCTTGGTAGTGTATAAGCAACATATTTTCCCAATTGGTAGTTGACCTTCAATTCTGATGGGGATGCGGCGGTTGTCGGCCGAAATCCAGGCGTCAATATCGTCGGACGATTTTTTGCCGTTTTTAGACGTGAATACAAAACTCACATGGAAGGTATCATAAGCGATATTGTCGTTTGTGATGCTTTTAACGCCTTTGAAAGTGATGTCGAGTTTTTCTTTTTCTTTGCCCGAGAAAATTGACATGGTCACTTTGTCGCCGTGTTTCATCGATTTGAAATCTAATGAGCGCAAGTGGTAAAACACGCTGAGCATGTCAACAGTGTGTCCTTGTGCCGATAGGGTTATCGATGATTGCGTGCGGGGCTTGTCCTTTGCCTTTTGACGAATGCGGGTGCAGTGTCCGGTGTAGGTGTCGCCGTTGAGGGTGTATTTGACAATGTCGTGACTGAAATCTCCGTTCTCGTGGGCTATTTTGTCGTAACGGATGGGGGAGAGGTCGGTGCTGCGCATGTGGCTGATGAGCGTGTCGCGAATGGGAAATATGCGGTCGGCCCATGGTTCGGTGCGCGCAACCATCAATGCGTTATATTGGTCGCCATTGTTTGTGAGTGACAAAGTGGCTCGTCCGGCCTGGCTTTTAATCAGCCCCCATTTGTATGTTACTTTGTAGTTGAGCTGCTCGTCATTCAGCGAGATTGATTTGATGCTTGTCAGTGACCCGATGATTGTCAATATGATAAAAAATAACTTTCTCATAGCCTTGTGTTTTTATTTATTGACAACCAAATAGTGAAAGGGTTTAATCGATAGCTATTTTAACACATAGTTTGCGGTGGTTGCCGATGCCGATGTTGGGCGCATGTGCATCTTCGGGAAAGAAGATGATAAACTGTCCCGGTCGCACAGTGATGTGACATTGCGGTTCATCGCCAAAAAATTCCACATCGCGGTCTTGCTCATATGGGTTGATGCAGTTTTTGAGGTTGTTGATGGGCGACCATCCGAAAGTCTCTTCTTCGGACTGCGGTACATGAATGTCGATGTGTCGGCGGTGAGCTTCGAGCATTTGTTGCGGCATCATAGCCACCTCTTCGCAGTTTACGCGAATGTGCTCGTCAATCTCGATTGTCGATTTCGGAAAACGCTGGTTGTGGTTTTCTTTGAGCCATGCGAGGGCTTTTGCGATATGTTGATTGTCGGTGAAAGCCGACATGTTGTTAATGTCTCCGAGTATCATGAATTATATATTATAAAGGTGGTTAGTCGTTGATAAATGGCAGGCTGTCGCGTGTTGCCTGTTCAATGCGCTTGTTGCGCCAGCATTTGCGGCACACGGCGATATAGCGGTCGTCGCCTCCGATTTCGACTTGTGCGCCGTCTTCGACAAAGTCGCCATTGCTGTCGATGCGTGCATTGATAATGGTTTTGCGACCGCAGGTGCAAGTCGATTTTACCTCATCGATAGAGTCGGCGATTTCAAAGAGTCGGCGAGAGCCTTCAAACATTTTTGACTTGAAGTCGGTGCGCAAACCATAGCACACGACATTGCTGCCGTAATCGTCAACAATGCGGGCAAGTTGGTCCACTTGCTCTGAGGTGAGGAATTGGGCCTCATCAATTAGAAACCAATCAATGACCGAAAGGTTTTCTTCAAACAATTCCTGTGCCAATTGGTACAAGTCGGTGTCGTTGTAAATCCAACGGCATTCACGCTCGATGCCAATGCGCGATTTGATTACATTTTTGTTGTCGCGAGTGTCGATGATGGGCTTCATGCACACATATTTCATGCCTCGCTCTTCAAAGTTGTAGGCGCTTGTGAGCAGCAATGCAGTCTTTGCCGATCCCATTGTGCCATAACGGAAATATAATTTGCCTTTTCGGTTCATGTCCTATTGCGATGTTGTTACGGGTGTAAAGTTAGTAAGTTTTCGTTTAATAAGATAATTTTATCGACGAAACTTTTGAACATCTATTCTTGAATGATAATCGAGGCGGTGCGACCCGATTTTATTCCGTGGGTGCGTGCTGTGAAATATTGCTTGGGGTTGCAATGAGAGCATATGCCCGACAGTGTGATGTTGTTGTTTACCACTCCCGCTTTGACCAATTGTTGTCGGCAAGCTTCTTGCAGGTCGATGTGGCTTTTGAAGTGCTTGAATTTGAGAATGTCGCGGTTGTAGCCAAATACCTGGCGGAATTTCAGTACAACATCGTTGCCCACTTCAAAGCATTCCCAACATATTGACGGCCCGATGTAGGCCTTGATGCGAAGGGGAGATGCACCAAGTTCGACCATCTTCTGCACGGTTTTGCCAGCAATGTTGCCAAATGTGCCACGCCACCCCGAGTGGGCAGCAGCAATTACTCCGGCATTTTCTTCGGCCAACAAAATGGGCACGCAGTCGGCGGTGTTGATGGCCAGTGCCACGCCTTTGAGGTTGGTTACAAGAGCATCTACATCGATCAACGAGTCGGGGTCGAATGGTGTGCTGTCGATCACGGCAATGTTGGTCGAGTGGGTTTGGCGTGGAATGATTAACTGCTCGGCGTTGATGCCAAGATGTGAACACAACTGACTGCGGCACTCATCGATGTGATGAATGTCGTCGCCGGTATAGTGGCAAATGTTAAACCCTGCATAGGGGTTGGCGTGGTCGTCGGTGCCACGCTTTGAAAAAATCGCCCTCACCGAGGGGGCGAGAGCGATTTCGCGTATGGGAAGTGTTGTGTTACTTGTCATATTCAAATGGTTCGTTTTCGTCGTCCCAATCATATTCAATGTCATCATCCCAGTCTTCGTCCCATTCTTCGACGTCGTCATCGGCAACGGGAACATTTTCAAAGATGAACTCGTCTTCTTCTCTCACGCGATGGTGTCCGTCGAGCGGACGGTGAGTGATAGTTGATGGCTCAATGCGGTTGCTCTCGTCGGTGATAGCACGCCACAAGATGTCTTTAAGAGCCGAGATACCCATGCCTGTGACCGATGAAATGAACACATGGGGGAGGTCTTCGGGCAATTCTTTCTCGATTTCGGCAATGAGTTCGTCGTCGAGCATGTCGCTTTTTGAAATGGCGAGTACTCGTTGCTTGTCAACCAGATCGGGGTTGAATTGAGTCAATTCGCGCAAAAGAATTTCATATTCGGCCTTTATGTCGTTGGCATCGGCGGGGACCATGAATAGCAATACCGCATTGCGCTCAATATGGCGCAAGAATCTTAATCCCAAGCCTTTACCTTCGCTTGCGCCCTCAATAATGCCGGGAATGTCGGCCATCACAAATGAGCGCGCATCGC
>JAFPCM010000164.1 GCA_017390185.1 Muribaculaceae bacterium | reverse complement strand
TGTCTTGCAATTTTGCACGATATTGGTCAAAGCGTTCGGCCAACTGTGCATCGCTCAACGCAAGCATTTGAGTTGCCATCACTGCGGCATTCAATCCGGCATTGATACCAACTGTCGCAACCGATATACCGGGAGGCATTTGCACAATTGAGAGCAATGCGTCTTGACCGTCGAGAGTCGAGTTGATGGGCACACCGATTACGGGCAGCGGAGTCATGGCAGCAATTACACCAGGCAATGCGGCAGCCATGCCGGCAGCAGCAATAATCACTTTCACACCGCGTGAGCGGGCGTTGCGAGCAAATTCCTCAACCTGCGCGGGAGTGCGGTGAGCCGAAAGTGCATTCATTTCAAAAGGCACTTCCATTTCGTCAAGAAACTTTGCAGCCTTTTCCAAGATGGGAAGGTCAGATGTGCTTCCCATGATAATACTTACAAGTGGAGTCATGTTTTTATATTTTATGTTTAAATTTATTCTGTTTATTAGCCCAAAGACATTGCAATATACACGCACAGAAAGCCATTGAGCACACCTGCTGCACATTGCGCCAAAGTGTGGCGGTTCAGCACCAAGCGGGCAGTGCCAACAGCACCAAGCAACAATGCTGCTACCGTGATGAGCGGCAACATATCACATTGAGCATGACCGTTAATAGCCATGTTGCATATCATTGCCAACATACCGGCAAGTGAAGTGGTGTGAATGCTGATTTTCCACCAACGGGTAACAATACAGGCTATTAATGCTGCTACAATCGCACCTACCACAAACATTGTCAACCACGATGGCGCTCCTGCTCTATATAGGTAAAACCAACAAGCCATATAGCTCAAAATGGCTATCACAAACGGCACAAAACGCTCCTCGCGATAGACCAACGCAAAGCCCGAGATATAACCCACGCGTTGCATCAGCCACAAAACGATTACCGGCAATAAAAATGTCATTGCGGCAACCATCATCACCACCGACATTTTGACATCAAACGGCATATTGTTCAACACCGATGACCACAATGCCAAGATTATGCCATAGGTGGGAATTATCAACGGGCTGAAAACTGCCGATAAAAGTAATGATATATTTTTTAGCATAACTGTTTATCTTTAGCCTTTAATCTGTTTACGCCATCGGGCTACCGGAATGCCCATTTGCTCACGATATTTTGCCACCGTGCGACGGGCTATTCTATACCCCTTTTCTTCTAACAATTTAGAAATGGCTTCGTCGCTCAACGGTCGTTTTTTGTTCTCGCTGTCGACAATTTCTTGCAATTTCGCCTTTATTTCAAAGAGAGATGCATCGTCATCGTCCTTGGGTCGCTCGTTGAAGAAAAACTTGAGCGGATAGGTGCCACAACCTATTTCGACATACTTGTTGCTTGTAGCACGCGAGATCACCGAAAGGTCTTTTCCTGTCAATTCATTGATGTCCTTGAGAATCATGGGGCGAATAAGTCGCTCGTCCTGGGTAAGGAAAAACTCGCGCTGTATTTTCACTATGGCCGTCATCACTTCCATAAGTGTCTGCTGACGCATTTTCAACACTTGGATAAATGTAGACGCTTCATCGCGATAGCGTTTTCTGAATGCTTGTGCCTCTTTTTCCGAACGGCTTAAATTCTTCTCGTCATTTTTTGCCGAAAACGAGCTTTCAATTTGCAATTCTGGAATTCGGTTAAGAGCCACTATGTGAATAACTTCGTCGTCATCAACCTCGACACGAAAATCGGGTGTTATGTATATTTCCTGGTCAGAACCGCCGCCAAACACGCTGCCTGGCTTAGGGTTAAGCGACTTTATCAGATTGTCAGCCTCAAGCAACTCTTCCTCGCTGATGCTCATTTGTCGCCTAATGGTTTCATAGTGCTTCTTTGAGTAGAGGTCAAAATAATTCTTGACCATCTCGGTAGCTATTTTGACGATATGTGTGACTTCTTTACGGCAAAGTTGCAACAACAAGCAGTCGCGCAAGTCAACCGCACCTATACCTGCAGGCTCTAAGGTTCTCACCTTGTCAAACATATATTTCACTTCGGCCACCGAAACATCAATCGACTGAAAGGCCATGTCATCGGCAATATCTTGCAACTGACGCGTCATGTATCCGCTATTGTCGATGTTGCCGACAATGTATTCGCCAATAATTTTTTGGCGGTCGTCAATATCGAGCTCACCAAGTTGCGAATCAAGCGAATCGACAAGTCCATCTACCGGTGCAACTACTGTGCGTGTGTAATAGGTATCGTCGGCACTATGATTGTTGCCATTATAACGGTCGATCGGGTCATCATCAGAATAATCATCTTCACCCGAATAATCACCCGACATCATGCTGTCATCGCCATCAGAGTCAGAGTCTTCCCGGTCAAATGCATCAAACGAATCTTCCCCATCCTCACACTTTTCAAGCGCGGGATTTTCCTGCAACGCACAACGTACTTCCTCCTCCACAGCGGGGCCGCTCATTCCGAGCACCCTCACAAACTGCACCTGTATGGGACTCAGAGTCTGTATCTGTACCTGTTCTTGGGTTAAGTCTATTCTTTCGTTTGATGCCATATATTTGCATTCTAATAAACTACAAATTTAGCACATTTTTCGCCACTACCACAATTTATTCCCATAAATAATGTTACTCACGGCTTTTCTCCCACCATTCAAGCCATTATCTCCGTTTTCAAACGAGCCATAGCGGCAAAATACGCTGTTTCATTCATTAATGGTATAGTTGTGTCGGCAATTGAAATAATTATACTATATTTGCAGTATCAACATTAAAACCTAAACCATGAAAAATCTTCT
>JAFPCM010000163.1 GCA_017390185.1 Muribaculaceae bacterium | reverse complement strand
TGAAGGTGACAATATCAGATTGTTCATGCAATGGGGTAAAGGACTTCATGCACAACATATGGATATGGACTTGTCTTGTCGGATAGCCTTGCCCGACAACAAGGTTTCTGAATGTGCTTACTATTGCTTGGAAACTAAAGGAGCTAAACATTCTGGCGATATTCGCTCTATACCTGAAATGGTCGGGACTGCTGAATATATAGAATTGTCCATGCCTCATTTGATTGATGCTGGAGCACGATATGTGACGTTTACTTGCAATGCTTATTCTGTGGGAGCCTTGTCACCAAATCTTGTAGTTGGATGGATGGATTCCATTAATCCGATGAAAATCTCAGAAAAGAATGGTGTTGCTTACGATCCGTCCTGTGTTCAGCATATGGTTCGCATCAGTGAAAATAACATCAGCAAGGGATTGGTGTTTGGGGTGCTGGATGTAGAACAAAAGGAGATAATCTGGTTGGAGATGCCGTTCACGAACCAGACAATCAAAGGCTGCGACAGTGAATCGGTTGAAATGTTGCTCAGGAAGTTAGACTCCAAAATGTCGGTAGGCGAATTGCTGGAAATAAAGGCCGTGGCCCAAAACTTGTCGGTAGTTGGTACGCCTGATGGCGCTGATGAAGTGTACACTTATCAATGGGCATTGAACCCGGCGGAAGTATCCTTGCTGTTGGATTAAATGCCGACTTATCGTAGTGAAGTGAGCTTCAATGTTTGGTCAAAACATTGAAGCTCACTTTGTTGTTATATAGAATTGTATTTTTGGGGTGTCATACAAAATCAAATAAAAAAAGAGGTTGCTATTAGCAACCTCTTTGTGACTCCGACAGGATTCAAACCTGTAACCTTCTGATCCGTAGTCAGATGCTCTATTCAGTTGAGCTACGGAGCCATTATTTCTTGTTTGCGACTGCAAAGTTACACTAAATATTTGGAATGACAAAGCGTTTTTGAAAATATTTTTTTGTGAAGATTTTATTGTGCTAAAAAATAGGAAATTAAGAGTTGTCAAATAGCAGTAATATTGCTATATTTGCATACTAAATACCAGATAACGCAAAATGCTGTTCAATTCGGTTGAATTTTTGATATTCTTGCCCGTTGTGTTCGGGCTATATTGGGCATTGTCGCGACGGTTGAGGCTGCAAAATGCCTTGGTTGTTGCGTCAAGTTACCTCTTTTATGGATGGTGGGATGTCCGTTTTTTGACGCTAATCGCTTTTACAACAATTTGTAGTTATATTAGCGGTTTGCTTATTGACCGATTTGACGGCTATCGCGTCAAACAAAAGTGGGTGAGTGGCATCAATATAGCCATCAATTTGGGCATATTGGGCACTTTCAAATATTATGATTTCTTTGCCGGCAGTATGTCTCAGTTGCTCGCATCGGTGGGTATTGAAGCGGGATTTGTCACGCTCAACATTGTGTTGCCGGTGGGTATCAGTTTCTATACATTCCAGGCGTTGAGTTATAGCATTGACGTTTATCGTGGCAACATCAAGGCCACGCGCGATTTGCTTGCATTTACCGCTTTTATCAGTTTCTTTCCCCAACTTGTGGCCGGGCCCATTGAGCGCGCCACCAATTTGTTGCCGCAGTTTTTGCGTGAGCGCCATTTTGATTATGTCAAGGCTGTTGACGGCATGCGGCAGATATTATGGGGCTTGTTTAAGAAAATAGTGGTCGCCGACGGTTGTGCAGTTGCTGTAGATAAGGTATTTGGCGATTATGGCGCATACGACAGCGCGACATTGGCGCTTGGTGCTGTGTTGTTTGCCATGCAGATTTATGGCGACTTCTCGGGTTATAGCGACATAGCAATCGGTACGGCGCGATTGTTTGGCATCAACCTCATGCGCAATTTCCGTTTCCCGTATTTCTCGCGCGACATTGCCGAGTTTTGGCGT
>JAFPCM010000162.1 GCA_017390185.1 Muribaculaceae bacterium | reverse complement strand
TATGCAGGTGCTGGTGGTTATTGGACATTTGGCAAAGAATTCTCTGGTGACTTGTACAACAACCCCGTTGACGAAGGTTGGGGTTACTTGGAATCTGACCGAGTAATGACTTTCCGTGCCGGTATCATCAACGCATTCAATGTTTCTAAACAAGTTCAGCTCTATCTTGATATCCGTTACAGCGGTATTGACAACCACGCTGACGAACCTGGCAACTATTGGAACAAAACTGCTCATGACCTCCAGGCTTACATCGGTGCAACTTATTTGTTCAAAAAACGCGAATGGAGTGCACCAATCGTTCCCGTATGTCCCGAGCCCGAAAACTGCGATCCTCTCCGCGCTCGTCTCGAAGCTGCTGACGCTCGCATTGCCGACCTCGAAGATCAACTCAAAGCTTGCTTGGAACGCCCCATCGAAAAAGAAATCGTTGAAGAAAAGGCTCCTCTTGCAACTATCTACTATCCTATCAATGTGTCTCGTCTCACAAGCAAGGACATCGCTATTTGCAAGGCTTGTGCTCAAGTAATGCTCGACAACCCCGATACTAAATATGTTATCACTGGTTGGGCCGACAACTACACAGGTAACGACCAAATCAACACTCGTCTCCGCAAAAACCGTGTTGCTGGCGTAGAAAAACAATTGCTTCGTGCAGGTGTTCCCGCCGAACAATTTGAAGCTACAATCAACCACAACAACCTCGTTGACTTGGGTGAAAAATACCAAGCTCTCGGTCGTGCGGTTACAATCGAAGAAGCTGAATAATATTCACAACTCTTGATACAAAAAAACGGTTGCGAGTAGCAACCGTTTTTTTGTTTATATACCTTTTGAGATAGCCCTCTGCACCAAGCCTCGCCATGAGTCATCGGCCAGAGGGCAATCCCATTATTTCATCTCGGAACAGAGCATCTTACTTTTTGTTTTTAAACTCTTCATAGTACTCGTCGAGAATTTGACGCACAGCCTTACCAATGAGCAAATATGACTTGCGGTCAAGGTTGGCCAATGAAGCCCTCACCGACCACAGCGGACCATCAAAACCGTCGCCATTGAGAAGCACCACCGCTGTTTCGCGGGCAAGGCGAACCACAAAGTCGAGCGGCTCATAGTTGGCTTTGAGGAACTCGCAGAACTCCTGGCCATAAATCTTGCGCGCCCACACCATTATGTCAATCTCACTGTAATAGCCGGCTCTCAACACATCGGGCAACAGTTTGAATCCAGTGGTTTTCCACAACGCTTCAAGTCGGTTTTTAATTATCAACTGCATGCGCTGTTTATACACATCAAAGCCGTCAAGCAAAGCAAATGCGGCAAACAACGACATCTGCATCTGTTGTGGAGTCGAAAGCCCCGCTGTGTGATTCAAAGCCACCATGCGGCTATCGGCCACCAAGCGGTCTACAAACTTTATCTTTTCGGGCGTGAGCGAGAGTGTGCCATAGCGTTTGGCCAACGCCACCTTATGTTCGGCGGGCAGATTTGCCAACTTGCGGTCAAACACATTCTCGCGATTTACAGCCATAACAGCCAATCGCCAACCAGTCGCACCAAAATACTTTGAGAACGAATAAACGCAAATCACATTTTGGGGCAACTCATACATCAACGAGCGAAAATCGGGAACAAATGTGCCATACACATCATCGGTCACAATCATCAACTCAGGATTGTCGGTCTTAACCACATCAATAATGCGGTCGAGAGTGTGTCGCGAAAGCGTGTATGACGGCGGGTTACTCGGGTTGACCAAGCACAACAGTTTCACCGCCTTGTCACGCAATTTGTCAATTTCCTCATCGGGGTACTGCCAAGTGTGATAACCGTCTTGCTCGACACGGTTGGCACTAATCTCAACCACATCAAACGCAAAGCGGTCGAGTCGCGGAATCTCGATATAGGGAGTGAAGATGGGCGTCATCAATGCCACCTTATCGCCTTTGCCGAGCAGCATATTCTCTTGCAACGAATCAAAAGCATAGCACATGCCGGCCGTGCCACCCTCAACAGCAAACAAGTCAAATACCTCACCACGGTCTTTGCCACCCATCTCATTAGCCAAATAGTCGCGCACAAGAACCTCAGTGTAATGCAATATACGGTCGGGGGTGGGATATTGGTCGCCAATAACCGAGTCGGCCCATTCATGAGCCACATCATCGGGGTCTGCTTCCTTGCCCGACACCAAGTATTCAAATGCACCAAGCAGCAAACGTGCACCAGGCTCGCGGTGGTGGTCAACAAGGAACGATTTCAGACGCAAACCGCTGCCCTGACGCGACGGAATACCGGCTATACCGTCGCCGGCATCTTTCACACGGCGACATTCCTCCAAAGCCCATTTACCCAAGAGAAAGAATGCTTCGCGCGGCTCGGTCGCCACCCAATTGGGGTTACCTCGACCGGCATTGAGAAATTGCGTTGTCGATTTGCGCGCATCCTCTTGTGCCATCTCTATTAGTTGGTTTTTGATTTCAAACGGACTCATTTCTTCCATTTGACGTTCGTTCTCGCGGTTGCTACCGCATTTTTCTTTGTCTTTCATAATTATATTAATTTACCGTTATACACTTTTACACCATGAGCAAGACTATCACTACACCCCATAATATAAGTAATGTGTTCCCAACAGCATAAGTCACCGTATATCCCATTGCCGGAATGGTGCTGCCCAGCGCATCTTGAACTGCGCCAAGAGCGGCAGTTGTTGTTCGGCCGCCAGCACAGCAACCAAGATTGATTGCGGGGTGAAACTTAAATAATTTTGCTCCCATCCACAAGCCGATAAACAAAGGGATCGATGTAGCGAGAATTCCCGCAATAAACAGCATAAAGCCCACTTCTTTGATTCCGCTGATGAAAGTTGGGCCGGCAGTAATGCCCACAACTGCTATAAACATATTAAGGCCCAAGTTATTAAGAATCCACAACGAAGGTTCGGGAATGCGGCCAAATGTCGGGTGTTTTGACCTCAACCAGCCAAATACAAGGCCTGCGATCAACGCACCGCCACTTGTACTCAAACTGATGGGCACACCGCCCAAATGCAATGTCAACGCACCAATCAAGCCACCGATTACAATGCCGAGGCCCACAAACACAAGGTCGGTTTGATTTGTAGGACGGTCAATATAGCCCAATTGTCGCGCGGCAGAATTGACTTCACTTCCAAGGCCGTTGATGGTAAGTTTGTCGCCAGCACACAATTCGGTCTGAGCCAAAACAGGCAATGCCACTCCGCCGCGAGATATTTCCTTAATCATAACGCCCCGCATAAATGAGCGACCAAGCAACTGATTTACGGTTTGTCCGTCGGCAGTCTTGGCTGTAAGCATAACCTGCAGCTCTTCAACAGGAAACGAAAGTAAATCATTATCAGCCACTTCGGGGCCTATCCAACTTTCATCAAGGAGAATCGTTTCCCGACGACCGCTCAACACCATTTCATCGCCCTTGCTGACAAGTACATCAGGAGCCACCTCTACGATATTGCCATTGATGCGCAACCGTTCAATAAACGCGCGTCGGTTGAGTTTCTTGATATTATCTTCAATCTGCGCAACAGTGCGCGGTTGATCAAAGAATGCCGATGCGGCCTTATAGGCACTGAACACAACTGGACGATTGGCATTAATATAAGCAGGATCACTGGTTATGCTTCCCTGATTGAGTTGACGGGCAAGTTCAGCTGTTTGCTCCTTAACCTTATCAAGTCCGCCAAGCAATCGCGGGCCAATATTGCCAAGGATATAGGCCGAGCCGATAGTCCCGAAAATATAGGTTACGGCATAACACACCGGAATCATACTCACCCAAGCCTGCTTGTCGTTGCCACTAACATCAAGTGTCTGAATCATATCACCACCGACACCAATCACAGCCGAAATCGTTTGCGCACCCGACAACAAACCCACAGCTTCACCTGGCGAATAACCAAATAATTTGGCAACGCCAAAAGTAACCAACAAGCACACCACACACAATGCGCATGCAAATCCCACTTGTTTCAATCCCGTGCCTCGCAAAGACCGGAAAAATTGCGGACCGACACTATAACCGATCGCAAACAAGAACAAAAGAAAGAACACAGACTTCAACGGGCCCGAGATGGGAATGTGCATTTGCCCCACAAGCACACCCACAAGCAACACCGATGTCACAGTCCCAAGCGTGAACTGCTTGTACTTGAGTTTCCCAATCCAAAACCCAACTCCGATTGTCAGAAATATCGCTAACGACGGATATTCTCTGAATGTTTCTACAATCCAATTCATAGAAAATTTTACTTATGTGATTTAACTTGCTCAATAAACAAACACAAATATTCAATAGTTTATGCAACATTGCTTTTAATAACATTATTTTTGTTAATACACGCCACTTTTATCAGCAGTTTATGCAACATTTTTTATGCTCTATGCATAAAATTTCGTAACTTTGCACCCGTTTTTGCGACCACATATTATTCGTGAGAAGACGACCGCAAAAAGCACAATAGGTTAGAATTTATTTCCAATAACTTAATAGATTGTTTTTATGTTTAAAAGTTTTTATGGTGCGCAGAAAATGTTGGATCTGCAACGTCAGAAACTCCAACGCTTGATGTCGCGAGAAGGCTTAATGAGCCGTCTCATCAAGATTGCCATTGCATCTATCACAATGATTACTTTGTGGGCAATGCCTACAAGCGCATTTGGCATTGAAGGTTTGACCTTAGTTGAACAGCGCGTTATCGCTATCTTTGTTTTTGCAACTTTGATGTGGATTTTCAATGCAATCCCTGCATGGACAACCTCTACTTTTGTGGTTGTGTTGTTGCTTTTCACCACTTCTGACAGCAGTTTGTGGTTCTTCCGCGACGGTATCCCTGCCGAACAGTTGGGCCACCTCACAAGCTACAAATCGTTGATGGCTTGTTTTGCCGACCCCATCATCATGCTCTTTATTGGTGGTTTCATCATCGCTATCGCTGCTACTAAAACCGGTCTTGATGTGAAGCTTGCCAAAGTGATGCTCAAACCTTTCGGCACTCAATCAAAATATGTTCTCCTCGGCTTCATCACAGTTACTGCCGTGTTCTCTATGTTCTTGAGCAACACTGCCACTGCAGCGATGATGCTCACATTCCTTGCCCCCGTGCTCAAAGCACTTCCCGCTGATGGTAAAGGCAAAATCGGTTTGGCTCTCGCCATTCCCGTTGCTGCAAACATCGGTGGTATGGGTACTCCCATCGGTACACCTCCCAATGCAATCGCGTTGAAATACCTCAACGACCCCGAAGGCATGAACATGAACATCGGTTTCGGTGAATGGATGGCATTCATGATTCCTTTCACATTGGTAATGGTATTCATCTCTTGGGTAGTACTCTTGAAACTCTTCCCCTTCAAACAAAAAACTATCAAACTCGAAATCGAAGGCGAAGCAAAGAAAGACTGGCGCTCAATCACAGTTTACATCATCTTTGCTATCACAGTTCTCCTTTGGGTTCTTGACAAATACACTGGTGTTAACTCAAATGTTGTTGCTATGTTGCCCGTGGGTGTATTCTGCGTTATCGGTGTTATTACACGTCGCGACCTCGAAGAAATCAGCTGGGGTGTGCTCTGGATGGTTGCCGGTGGTTTCGCACTCGGTGTTGCATTGAACCAAACTGGTCTTGCCACTCACTTGATTTCATCAATTCCCTTCGACACATGGCCCGCACTCATTGTCATCATCGGCTCAGGCTTGATTTGCTATGCAATGGCTAACTTTATCTCACACACTGCAACTGCCAACCTTTTGGTTCCCATCTTGGCTGTAGCAGGTTCAAGTATGGCTGGCGCATTGGCCCCCGTTGGTGGCGTTGCAACATTGCTTATCGGTGTGGCTATCGCATCATCTGTGGGTATGATTCTCCCCATCAGTACTCCTCCCAATGCCATGGCCCACGCAACAGGTCTTATCGAGCAGAAAAACATGGTAAAAGTGGGTATCATCATCGGTATCATAAGCCTTGTATTGGGCTACACCATGCTCTATATCCTCGGTTCTAACGGACTAATCGGCGGTTAATCAACCTCGTCATAAACACAGAAACTGTGGCCATTTATGCGCCACAGTTTCTTTTTAATATAATTTCACCACACATGAAGAAATTAGTAATTTTATCTATTTTGGCTCTCGCCACCATCTCGGCAAGCGCACAAGTTGAAGGCAAAAAAAACTTTGAATATAAAATCTATGGACAAGTGCGCGCCGACTTGTTTTACAACACTCGCGCCAACGTAGAAAGTGTTGACGGATTGTTTTACAACTATCCCCAAGACCACAACTATGATGCTGACGGCAATGACCTCAACGGCGCTGACAACAGCAACATGTACATGCTCTACTCTCGCCTCGGCCTTGATGTGAAAGGTCCCAAATTGGGTTCGGCAAACACATCGGCCAAAATTGAGTTTGACTTCCGCGGTTCAGGCACAACACTCTCATTGATTCGCCTTCGCCACGCCTACCTCAACCTTGACTGGGGCAAATCATCACTCCTTGTCGGCCAAACTTGGAATCCCCTTTTCGGCGAGGTATCACCCCAAATCCTCAACCTCAACACAGGTGCGCCTTTCCAACCGTTTAGCCGTGCCCCCCAAGCTCGCTACCGTCTAAACATCAACACATTCCAACTCACAGCAGCGGCTGTTTGGCAATCACAATTCCTCTCAGCTGGTCCTGACGGAAAGAGCAACAAATACATCAAAAACAGTTGTGTCCCCGAACTCTATCTCGGTGTTGACCACAAAACAAGCAACCTCATCTTTGGTGCCGGCATGGACATGCTTTCGCTCGCTCCCCGCACCCAAGCCACTGGCGCCGACGGACAAACATACCGAGTTAATGAGCGTATCACTTCACTCTCGGGCGAAGTTCACCTCAAATACACAACTCCCATGTGGTATTTTGCGGCAAAAAGCGTGCTCGGCAGCAATCTCACACAATGCTCTATGCTCGGCGGATATGGAGTGAAATCGGTTGACGAAAAAACCGGCAAGCAAGAATATAGCCCCAACTACAACTCATCATCTTGGGTAAATGTTGTGTGGGGTAAAAAGTTGAAAATCGGTGCATTTGGCGGTTACATGAAGAACCTCGGAACCAGCGATGCCGTTACTAAAATGTATGGCACAGGCACCAATGTTGACCAACTTGTCAGCGGATCGGCCGAAGTGACCTATAACCTCTCACACTGGAAAATGGGCCTTGAGTATAACTATACTGCCGCATGGTATGGCGACCTCAACCCCGCCAATGGCAAAATTGTGAACACTCACAGCGTAGGCAACCACCGCGTTGTGGCAAGCGTTCTCTTCATGTTCTAACCCAACAATCCCATTGCATAATACAAGCCGGCCCCAAATGAGCCGGCTTTTTTATTTCCAACAACAAACATTTACCATTACCAATTGTTTTATACATGAAAGCCATATAGACAGGTCTCTGCCGATTGCCAAACAATGGTTTTACACCACAACATAGACAAAGTCTATTATGCTATAGGAATTATCAGTTTGACACAACACACTTTTTATATTAACTTTGCAATGTAAATAAAACAAACACGAATATTAACCACTAAAAAATTATAGTTATGAAAAAATATCGTTGCATCGTATGTGATTGGATCTATGACCCCGAAGTAGGTGACCCTGATGGCGGCATCGCCCCCGGAACTGCATTTGAAGATATCCCCGACGATTGGTCTTGCCCCTTGTGCGGAGTGACAAAAGACGACTTTGAACTTGTAGAAGAATAACAATAACCACAAACCAGACTTTACCCATAACCATAGCCTCGCAATGTATCTCAACATCGCGAGGCTAATTTATTTGCGTTATTCGCCATTTATTCCTAATTTTGAGGCTATAATTCCACGACCAATGAAAAAGATTAAAATCGGATTACTTCCAAAGATTATTATAGCCATCGCGCTGGGTGTTGGCGCAGGCTATGTGTTCCCCGATTGGCTAACGCGTGTATTCGCAACGTTCAATGGCGTTTTTAGCCAATTCCTCGGCTTCATCATTCCGCTCATCATCTTGGGCCTTGTTGCTCCTGCCATTGCCGACATCGGCAAACAAGCCAGTCGTATGCTTGTCGCAACTGTTGCGATTGCCTACATCACCACAATCATGTCGGGATTGCTGTCATATCTTACCGGTGTGACATTCTTCCCCTCAATGATTACACCCGGAATGCTCTCGTCGACTATGGCCGAGTCTCACGAACTCACGCCCTATTTCACCATAAACATTCCGCCGCTGATGAATGTTATGTCGGCGCTGTTTTTGGCATTCATCATTGGCATCGGCGCCTCTCGCCTCACCACCCAGCACACCCGCAATATTGCCACCGAGTTTCGCGACATCATCAACATGGTTATCTCGCGAGTCATCATACCGCTTTTGCCGCTCTACATTTTCGGTATATTCCTCAACATGACAGTTAGCGGACAAGTTGGCGGCATATTGCTCGCTTTTGTCAAAATCATTGTCATCATTTTTGCCTTGCATGTCTTTGTGCTTGTGTTTCAGTATTGCATCGCGGCACTATTTGCCCGCAAAAATCCGTTCAAAATGCTCGGCACGATGATGCCGGCCTATTTCACTGCATTGGGCACACAATCATCGGCAGCAACTATCCCCGTGTCATTGCGCCAAACTGTGAAAATGGGCGTAAAAAGTAATGTTGCAGGATTTGTTATCCCCCTATGTGCCACTATCCACATGTCGGGCAGCACGCTCAAAATTGTTGCGTGTGCAATGGCGTTAATGATTGCCAACGGCATGGCATTTGACTTTTGGATGTTTGCCGGCTTTATCTGCATGCTCGGCATCACTATGGTTGCCGCGCCCGGCGTTCCTGGCGGTGCAATCATGGCATCGCTCGGATTGTTGTCGTCAATGCTCGGATTTACCGAAGCCGACAATGCTCTCATGATCGCCCTCTACATTGCCATGGACAGTTTTGGCACTGCTTGCAATGTTACCGGCGACGGTGCTATCGCACAAATCATCAACCGTTTCTTTGCAAAGAAAGACTAAAGAGCTATCGCTCTTTCAAAATACAACAACGGCTGTCGCGACTCAATGTCATGACAGCCGTTGTCAATATGATTGGCTTATGTTATAGAGATAATTCCCTTATTATTGGTGTCCCGAAACGGCAACACCGCGAGAAATTTTAGCTACAAGGCCTTGGAGCACTTTGCCGGGACCAACTTCAACAAATTCAGTTGCTCCGTCAGCAACCATGTTTTGCACCG
Organism: Muribaculaceae bacterium; assembly: GCA_017390185.1. Classification (GTDB taxonomy): domain Bacteria; phylum Bacteroidota; class Bacteroidia; order Bacteroidales; family Muribaculaceae; genus RGIG4079. Next base: position 23,323 of record JAFPCM010000162.1, on the reverse strand, counting down.
ATTGAGTCCAACGAACGGGAGCAGTCAACTGAGCCACCAAGTTAGCCTTGATTTCAGCAGCATCGGTGTGAGGAAGTGCGTCAACATTTTGATATACGGGGCAAACGGGAGTGTTGAATTGAGTGTTCTCGATTGCTTCGGCCAACTCGGCGCGAGCGGGCTCCATGCATGGAGAGTGGAAAGCACCTCCTACTTTGAGTTTCAACGCACGTTTTGCGCCAGCAGCGAGGAGTTGTTCACAAGCAGCATCGATAGCGGGTTCTTCGCCAGAGATAACAAGTTGTCCAGGGCAGTTATAGTTTGCACACACAACAACGCCGTCAACACCTGCACAGATTTCCTCAACTTTTTCGTCGGGGAGAGCAAGCACAGCAGCCATTGTCGAAGGTTTCAATTCACATGCTTTTTGCATAGCCATTGCACGAGCCGAAACAAGGCGCAAACCGTCTTCAAAGCTCAATGCACCAGCAGCTACGAGAGCCGAAAATTCGCCCAAAGAGTGACCGGCTACCATTTCGGGAGCAAATTCTTCGCCCAAAGTTTTTGCCAAAATCACAGAGTGCAAGAAAATAGCGGGTTGAGTCACCTTTGTTTGACGCAAGTCTTCGTCAGTACCTGCAAACATCAAGTCAGTGATGCGGAAACCCAAAATCTCATTGGCTTTCTCAAACATTTCTTTGGCAACGGGATTGTTGTCATACAAATCCTTACCCATGCCAACAAATTGAGCCCCTTGTCCGGGGAATACAAACGCTTTCATAAAATCTTTTATACCTTAATTATACCTTTTTTCGTTTTGAAATGCAAAGGTACGCTTTTTTATCCTATTACGGAAATTTTTCCGTAAATTTAATACGCCCTTATTCCCAAATTCTTCGCTTGACACACATTTGCATCAACACCACTAATTTACAATGCCTTACACCCGCGACAGCCCAATGTTTCAAGCGTTTTAACCACACATCTTTTATTGTTCCAAAAAAATTACTTATCTTTACAACATTAATCATCAAAACAGCATTAAAACTACATAATATTATGCACAATTTATTGACTTTACCCCTTTTGTTTGGCTTGGGAACTACCGAACTTATTATCATCGTTGTCGTGATATTGCTCCTCTTTGGCGGCAAAAAAATTCCCGAATTGATGCGTGGCATCGGCAAGGGCGTCAAGTCTTTTAAAGACGGAATGAACGAAATTGACAACGACATCAAGGACAACAACGACAAGCCAAAAAAAAATCCCTAATTTTCGCCAGTGGCCGAAAACGATAATCAGCAATCTCAGAACATGAGTTTCTGGGGGCATCTTGATGTTCTCAGAGGCACACTTTTTCGCATTATCATCACTTTATTGATATGTGCCGCTGCTCTTTTCGCTTTTATGCCCACAATCTTTGACCAATTCATCATGGGGCCGGCACGCGGCTCGTTTGTTATCTACCAATTATTCAACAAAATAGCATCGTCAACTGGCTTTTCTGACTTGTCAAGCAACAACCTTGACATTGAGTTAGTCAACATTAAACTCGCGTCACAATTTTTCTTACACATCACCACCTCGCTGTGGATGGCCGCAGTCATCGCATTTCCCGTCATACTGTGGCAACTGTGGGGATTTGTCAGCCCGGCACTTTATGCCCACGAGAAGCGCGGCATAACCCGAGCGTTTTTCTTTGGTTGCGGCATGTTTTACATCGGAGTAGCCGTCGGCTATTTTCTGGTGTTTCCCCTAACACTGCAATTCCTTGCCAATTACCAATTGTCATCGCTTGTGCCCAATGTCATTTCGCTTGACTCATATATGGACAACTTTCTATTAATATGCCTCATGATGGGTATATTATTTGAATTGCCATTAGTGGCTTGGCTTATGGGGAAAACGACATTGCTCAACCGACAATTTTTCAGAAAATATCGCCGCCATGCCATTGTGGCACTGCTGTCGTTGGCAGCAATCGTCACCCCTACAGGCGACCCGATCACCCTGTCAGTAGTATTTTTCCCAATATATGCTTTGTGGGAATTGAGTGCATTCCTTGTTCCCAAAGCAGCTAATCAAAACGAAGAAACAGATGAAAGCAATCAAACTTGACCAACCCTGGGCATCACTCATCGCCCTCGGTGTTACCGACATAGCCAACCTTGACTTCACCACCGAGTATTGCGGACCGATGCTCATCATTGCCGGCGACCAGCCCGTTGCCGACGACTTTTTTGAGCAAGTGCCTGTGGAGTATTCTGCCACAATCGGCAACCACATTCTCATGGGCAATATGCCACAACTCGACTCATTGCCCACCGGCAAAGCAGTTGCCTATGCCGATCTCGTTGGTGAAAGCACCGAAATAACCGACGAAACATCAATGTGGGGAACAGGTCCCGTTATGTGGCAGTTTGACAACATTCACACCATCACAACCCCCACGGCAGCTCCCGCCATGGCCGACTGTTTTGGCGACATCAACGGCAGCGACCACGACAATCTGCCCGCAACAAAGCCCGCATTGCGCATGCCACACCTCGATGGCGACGAACTCATACTTCCGCTTTCGGCACAATATTTTGACGAAATCATGGCTCTTGACTATAAGTTTGTCAACTTTGAACTTGCCGATGCCGAGGTTGCCGACATCATTCTCGCCGATGCCGAAAAATACAACCTCATCAAGTTTGCCACAGTGAGACTCATCAGCAACGACGGTCGCACAGCACGATTTGCAGCCCACAAAAATTCATCGGTACAAGCCTATCTCGACGATGCCGGAAATCCGGTAATGGTTCCGACAATATGGGCCCCTCAACCCATTCCCTGGCTCGTCGCTCACATTGCATTAGACCGCAAGTTGTAACCGACACATCAAGTTTAGCATACACACCTCCGAAAAATGCCTAAATAAACGCAATTTCAGAGGTGTTTTTTTGTTGTGTTAAATATAATGCGTAACTTAGAAGCTCCGATACAACAGACAAAACAACCAAAACTTGACAAACAAATTAAAACAACATACACATGACAAAAAAATCATATTTAATCGGCTCAATTGCAGCGCTTTCAATTGCCGCGACATCATGCAACGACAATAGCGTGCCTGCCGATGTATTTTCACAGTGTCAGGAATACACCGTATATAACAACCGAGTTGTTCAGGGCGAGTTCACAGCAACAGCAGTCAGCCCAACAGAAATTCAAACCAACTACAAGAGCCTTGTAACATCGGGCGCATCATCGTTGGTTAATTTCCGTTTCTCAATCAACAGCCGTGACAATGAATTGCCACAAGGTTTCAGCCACACAGCACTCATTGGAGACTCTGTGTCAGACAACCATATCTTCACCTTCGGAGAAATCACCGAACAGATTGACCCCAATGCCACCGGCACAGAGCTCCCCAAAGACGCTCAATGGACCATTCGCGTCGACATGCGTCCCATGCTCGACTCGTTCAAAGCCAACGGACATTTCGTTACTGCTACAGGCGACTCAATCTATGCCGACGATTTCAAAGGCGTGTGGATTGCCGGTAGCGTTGATCCCCTCAGCTGGGACTTTGAAAACCTCTATGGCAAGCACGACCGCAAATTGCAAGACCGTGGCGACGGCATTTTTGAGGTTACACTGACCGTCAACCCCACTACCGACCGCCCAGCCGACATCACAGAGTGGAAAATGGACTCTATGCTCAACTGCTTCCCCACATATAAGTCTGATCAGTTGCTCGTTGACGCCGTTTACAACATGTCGCTCGAATGTATCAAATCAAATGTTCGCCCCGACAACACCTACCGCGCAGGTGCTGCATGGGATGGTGTTTGGACTCGCGATGTGAGCTACTCTATCTACCTTGCACTCGCCTACCTCGACCCTCAAAACGCAATAAACAGTCTCCGCGCCAAAGTTAAAAACGGCCGCATCATTCAAGATACCGGCACTGGTGGCGCATGGCCAGTATCAAGCGACCGCATCGTGTGGGCAGTTGCCGCTTGGGAAATCTACAAAACAACTGGCGACCGCCAATGGTTGGCCGAAGCCTACGACATTATCGTTGCAAGCCTCAAAGACGACATGCAAGTTGTGTGGGACAACCAATACCGACTTATGCACGGCGAACAAAGTTATCTTGACTGGCGCGAACAGACCTATCCACGATGGATGCAACCCAAAGACATTTACGAATCAATGTGTCTCGGCACAAATGTCGTGTTTGCACGCGCATTTGACATCGTTGAAGAAATGGCCGACGAACTCGACGTTGAACAACCCGCCGAATTTGACGGCATGAACGATGCCATCGCCAACTCTATCAACAAAAACCTCTGGCTCGAAGACCGCGGATATTACAGCGAATATCTCTATGGCGGCATCTACCCCATCCAATCACAAGCAACCGACAACCTCGGCCAAGCACTTAGCGTAATTTTTGATGTTGCCACCGATGAAATGGCACGCACACTCATAAGCCGCACTCCCGTTGTGGCATTCGGCACATCCTCGGTTTACCCTCAATTAGTAAACATAAAGCCCTATCACAACGATGCCGTTTGGCCATTTGTTCAGTCATATTGGAACCTCGCTGCCGCACAAGTTGAAAACATCGACGCATTTAACGCCGGCTTTGGGGCCGTATTGCGTGCTGCCGCCTTGTTTGGCACACAAAAAGAACTCTTTGTAGCTTCTAATGGCGACTACCGCGGCACTGCCGTCAACTCCGACAAAATGCTTTGGAGCTCAACTGGCTATGTATCAGCTCTTTTCCGCGTGTTTGCCGGTATGGAATTTGAAACCGAGGGTATCGATTTCAGTCCATTTGTCCCTGTAGCAATTTCGGGCGACAAAGTCATCAGCAATTTCCGCTATCGCGATGCAGTTCTTGACATCACTGTCAAAGGCACCGGCAGCCAAATCGCAAGTTTTGAAATTGACGGAGCTGTTTGTGACGAGCCTCATTTCCCGGCGACAATGACAGGCAACCACTCTATCGTCATCACAATGGCCAATAACACCATTGCTTCACAACCCCGCAATGCCGCTACTCAGGAATGGATGCCCGCAACACCCATCATCAACCGTCAAGACAACTCATTAGAAGTTACAAACCACACCGAAGGTCTCACCTATGAATACTTTGTAAACGGTGTGAAACAAGAAAATCCCGAAAGCAATGTCATCACCGTCAACCAACCCGATGTGTTCTCAACAGTCGACATCGTGCCTGTTAACGCCAAAAACATTGCCGGATTTACAATGCAACCTGCCGAATACATTCCCGAAGGAGCTCTCACAATCGTTCAAGCCGAAAAAATAGCACAACCCGGCACTGCGTTTATCGCCGACAAGAAAAAAGCACGCCGCTTTGTTGAAATCACAACAAAGAAAAACACTGCTCTCTCATTCAAAGTCAATGCCGACTACGAGGGCACATATTTTGTCGATGTTCGCTATGCCAACGGCTCAGGCCCCATCAACACCGAAAACAAATGTGCTATTCGCACTCTCGTGGCTAATGGCGAACAGGCCGGCGCATTGGTTATGCCTCAACGCGGCATCGACGAGTGGCTTTCAACAGGCTTCAGCAATCGCGTAGCTGTTCACCTCAACGAAGGCGAAAACACATTGTCTATCGAGTACCTCACTCCTCAAAACATCAATATGAACGGCGATGTAAACACCGCTCTCATCGATTACATTCGCATCATCAGAAAATAACATCAAACCAACACCATGACAAAGAAATTTTTTGCAACCATAGCTTCGTCTGTTGCCGCATTTTCAATGATGGCAGCACCCCAAATCGACATTGTTGATCCGCCATATTGGTGGACCGGAATGGAAAACGACACCCTGCAAATCATGCTTCACGGCGACGACATTCGCGACTGCCATGTCAATGTCGACTACCCGGGAGTAAAATTGCTTGATGTTGCCCGATTAGACAACCCCAACTATCAGTTCCTATATTTGCTCGTTACCGACGAGGCTCAGCCTGGAACAATAAACATCACGCTCAACGACCTCAAATTGCGTCGCAACAGCCAGGCTGTCATCCCCTATGAGTTGCGCCAACGCGATGCCAACGCACGCGACATCAAGGGTTTTGACGCATCTGATGTGCTTTACCTCATCATGCCCGACCGCTTTGCCGACGGCAACCCCGACAACAATCGCAACATCAACCTCAAAAATGATGTCAAAGACGACCGTTCAAATCCCAACGGCCGTCACGGCGGTGACATCAAAGGCATTACCGACCACCTCGACTACATCGAAAACCTTGGCGTGACCGCCATTTGGGTAAACCCCGTGCTCACTAATGATATGCCCGGAGGTACTTACCACGGATATGCCACAACCGACTACTACAACATCGATCCGCGATTTGGCACTAACCAAGAATGGAACAATCTGGTTGACCAATGCCACAAACGCGGCATCAAAGTGGTTATGGACATGATTTTCAACCACTCAGGTAGCGAGCACATTTGGTTTACCGACCGTCCCTCGCGCGATTGGTTCAATTTCCCCGAAGGTTATCAGCAGACAAGCTACCGACTCTCAACCGTCTATGACCCCTATGTCAGCAACTATGACCGCCGTCTCACCACCGACGGATGGTTTGTAGAGTCTATGCCCGACCTTAACCAAAACAATCCCCACTTGATGACATACCTCATTCAAAACTCTATCTGGTGGATTGAATCATCAAAAATCGACGGCATCAGAATGGATACCCACCCCTATGCCTTTGCTCAACCGATGGCACAATGGATTGACGCCGTTGAGCGCGAATACCCCAACTATAACATCGTAGGCGAATGTTGGTATGGCACCGAGGGCGGCGAAGCCTATTGGCAACGCGGAAGCAAAGTAAGCGACATCAACACCAACCTGCCGACAGTAATGGACTTTGTATTGTCTATTTCGGCCCGAAAAGCGTTTAGCGAACAGACCGACCCATGGAACGGGCTCAACACCATCTACGACCACTTGGCGCTCGACTATCTGTTCCCCAATCCGCAGAAAATCCTCACATTCCTCGATAATCACGACACCGACCGCTTCTTGCTCGAAGAGCCCCAAGACTTGGGCTGGTGGAAACAAGCATTGACATTCTTGCTCACTTCACGCGGTATTCCACAGTTATATTATGGCACCGAATTGCTCATGCACGGCAAGAAAGAGGGCAGCGACGGATATGTTCGCCTCGACTTCCCCGGCGGATTCCCTGGCGATGCAGTAAACGCATTCACTCCCGAGGGCCGCACACCAATGCAAAACGAGGCCCACGATTTCCTCGCAAAAGTGCTCAATTGGCGCAAAGGCAAGGCCAACGACGTGATTGCCAACGGCACACTCAAGCACTTCATGCCCACCAACGGCATATACCTCTACGAACGCCGTTTGGGCGACAAACAAGTGATCGTGATGCTCAATGGCAATGACAACGAACTCCTCGTCGAGATGGACCGCTATAACGAGATAATGCCCATCGGCACAACCATGCACAACATGCTCACTGGAGCCTCGGTTACCATCAGCGATGAAATGACATTTGCCCCACGCGCCATTTACATTCTCGAAAACTTTTAGACAGTGAAACGCATCGGGATACTCTCTGACACCCATTCATGTTGGGACGACCGCTACGCCGTCCACTTTGCCGACTGCGACGAGATTTGGCACGCAGGTGATGTGGGCGACATCAGCATCATCACCCGCCTTGAGGAGATTACGCCGGTAGTTAGAGCCGTAGCCGGAAACATCGACCACGGCGATGTTCGCCGACGCTGCAACGAGGTCGAAGAGTTTGAAGTCGAAGGCATAAAAGTGTGGATGACCCACATCGGCGGCTATCCAGGCAGATATGCAGCCGGCGTTCGGCCCATTCTGCGCACCCACAACATCAACCTGATGGTTACCGGCCATTCCCACATACTTAAAGTTATGTGGGACCGCGAGCACGATGTGTTGCACATCAACCCCGGAGCGGCTGGCTATCACGGCTGGCAAAAGGAGCGCACATTGGTCAAGCTCACCATCGATGGCAACAACATGAAAGACTTGGAAGTTATCGAATTAGCCAAAAACGCCACTAATTAACAATCAATATGAAAAAAACATTTCTATTACTAACCATAGCTGCTTTGTCACTCACAGCGTGCAAAACCACCGAGGCCAACTATCGCGCCGCCTATGAAATGGCTCTGCAAAAAGATAAGGAAGGTATCGACGAAGAAACCTATGCCCTCATAAAGCAAGAAGAAGCGCCGCAAGAAATAGGATCGGAAGGCGACAAATTGAGAGTGATCACTCAATCGGTTGTCGTAACCAAAAATGCCGGCAACGATGACGCCAGCATTCGCCGATACAATGTAGCAATCGGCTCATTCCGCCAGGTATTCAACGCCAAAGCAATGAGAGGACGCATCGTTGACAAAGGCTATGACGTGTTTATTGTCCAAACCAGCGAGCCTACCTACTATGTGATAGCCGCCGCTTGCGACACACAAGAGCAAGCCAAAGAGGTCATCGCACGTCTGCAAGCCGACGAATCAATTATCTTGCGCCACCCCTACCCTTGCATCCTACAACCGTCACGCTACTAAATCACATCCTATACAAAAGACCCTGGGCAGTATCACTACAGCACAGGGTCTTTCTTTTTCATGAAAGGCAACATTCCATATTTAGCATTTGAATGCGACATATAAGTTATATCAAAATACACACCATATAAAAAAAGAAAAGCTATCCACCTAGTGGACAGCTAAATCCTTCACTAATTGTTCTCAACAATTATTTTACTGAATCAGCAGCGCATGAGTCAGCAGCGCATGAGTCAGCTTGGCAGCATGAGTCAGCTTGGCATGAATCAGCTTGGCAGCAAGTGTCAACAGCAGTTGAATCAGCAGCAGCTTCAGTTGTAGCAGCACCACCGCAAGAGAACAAAGATACGCTGAATACTACAGCAAGTAATAAAACTAACTTTTTCATCTTCAAATTGATTAAATTATAAAACAATATTTTTAGCTTCAAAAACGCCACAAAGTTAATACAAAATTATCTAATAGCAAATAAATTTTAGTAAAAAATGTGTTTTGTGGCATAAATTTTCATCACTTCATCATTTTTTATCATCAAAACAGCCAATATGCGAATATTTATTAAACTATTCGTTTGCTGTGGAGTTCCTGACAATTCCGTTTGCCATATCCACAGCTTTGGTGATATGATCACAAATGTGATCTTCGCCGATCAACTTATCAATATTTGCGTGATAAAGTGTTTCGCGCACTTTGTCTTGCACTCCAGACAAAACAACGTGTATGCCCTCATTTTGCGACGACTTGATGAGGGTTTCAAGGTTGTGCAAACCAGTCGAATCGATAAATGGCACTTTACGCATGCGTATGATACGCACCAATGAACGCTCGGCCATTGACTGGCGCATCATCTCGTCAAACTTTGTTGCAACACCAAAGAAGAACGGGCCATCAATTTCATAAACTTCAACACCTTTCTCAACATCAAGCACCTCGTGGGTAGTGGCTTCAGTGCCTTCGGCCACATCAAGTTGCTCTCCATAAACCCTGATTTGGGTATTTTCCATAACACGACGCAAAAACAACACAACCGCGAGGAGCAAACCGATTTCTATTGCGATTGTCAGGTCAAATATCACGGTCAAGAAAAATGTCACCAACAACACAGAGATATCGCTCTTGGGAGCTTTGAAAATACCGATAATTGTGCGCCAGCCGCTCATGTTGTATGCCACCACAATGAGCACAGCCGCCAAACATGCCATGGGCACATAGTTAATCAACGGCATCAGGAACAAAAAGATGAGCAACAGCACAACAGTGTGAACAATACCGGCAACAGGAGTGCGACCGCCGTTTGTGATATTTGTCATTGTGCGGGCAATTGCTCCGGTCACGGGAATACCGCCAAAGAATGGCACCACAATATTTGCGACACCCTGACCGATAAGCTCGGTATTGCTATTTGTGCGCGATCCGGTAACACCATCGGCAACAGTAGCCGAGAGCAACGATTCGATTGCACACAAGACTGCAATTGTAAATGCCGAAGGCATCAATTGGTTGATCGTAGCCATTGATAATTCAAACCCATGAGGCGCTGGAATTTCGCTGCTCATATTAGTGAATCGGTCTCCAATGGTTTCTACGTCAAAGCCGGGGAACAACATCTGCAGGAAATATACTGCCACAGTCATGACGATAATAGCAATGAGAGCGCCCGGCAATTTCTTTGAAATAAACGGAGTGCACACAATAATCAATAACGACACAACACCCACTGCAAGAGTCGAGAGGCTGATGTTGCCGAAATTTTGGAAATACACACCCCATTTGGGCAAGAACTCGCTTGGCACATCAGTCAATCCAAGACCAAAGAAATCGTTTATCTGTGTGGAAAAAATAGTCAAGGCTATACCTGCAGTAAATCCCACCACAATGGGGTAGGGGATAAACTTGATAACTGTCCCCAAATGAAACAGCCCCATCACTACGAGTATCAAACCCGCCATAAAGGTTGCGATGGCAAGGCCTTGCAAACCGTAGACAGCAATGATATTGTAAACGATAACGATAAATGCGCCGGTAGGTCCGCCAATCTGAACACTGTTACCACCTAATGCCGACACCAAAAAACCGCCAATTATGGCTGTGATAAGGCCCACTGTGGGAGTAACTCCCGAAGCGATACCAAACGCGATAGCAAGGGGCAATGCCACGATGCCGACCACAATCCCTGCAATCAGGTCGTCTTTAAGGCGGCTCATTGAATAATTGCGAAGGGCTGAAATTAATTTAGGTCGGAAATCAATTGTACCTGATAAATTCATACCTTATTCAATTAAATTGGATAAAACTTTAATATTCCTAAACAATCTTTAAAAATGAGGTGCAAAGTTACGAATAATTATTGAATATTTGTGAAGTTTTAACAAGAAAAGAACTTTACTTCCACACGCAACACACGGCAAGTGTCCTCCTGCCGCGACAGCGGATAGGGGGACGAGAATTGTGAACACAATTCGGAGGGGGTTATGTAAAACAACCTTATTTCACCTGCCAGTGACAGTCCCTATGCTATAAAATATGCACAACAAAGGCCGTGGCGCTGGCCACGACCTTTGTGTAAATTGGGGGTGTATCTGAACGTTATTTCACCATTTCTTTTCTTGTTGTGCCGTCGCTCATCTTGACGATGTTGACACCCTGTGCCGGCTGACTCAACCTACGGCCATAGAGGTCATAGCGAACCACATCAACGGCATTATCATCAGGAGCAATACCCTCTACTTGATTGAATTCTGATGCAGTGTATATAATATTGCCTTCGGCATCCTCCATATTAAGAAATTGTGGATGGATATAAACTCCACCTGTCTCGACATATTCATTTGCTTGGGTAAGTAAATCGGCATACTGAGCCATCACATTGCCAGTAACGCCTATACCAGCAGCGTATGCAATACCGTCAAAACCATTTATACAGAATCCTCTACAATAATCATTACCAACTTTAGGATAATACCTCGTGAAATATTCAATGTCATCATTGCACCATATTTGGTCGTTATTTGCTACGTCTTCAAAATCGTAAAGTAAATATTCGGTGTCATTTTCCACCGGCATTGCTACCATCCCTTTATCACAGGTGTAATTGCCATTATATATTACATAGACTTTTTTGTTGTAAGCATCTTCTCTTAAAAAAGCACGAGGTACAATGTTCGACGGCTCATTTGGGTCATCAAACTCATAATAACATTTTTTGTATTGGATGTTGTTAATAATCGTATCGCCCTTGAGTTTTATCGAATAGAATGAGTGAGTGTCCTGTTCTTCGGGGTTGGTTGGGTAATTATAAGTTTTGTGCATCACACAATTCCATTTTATACCTTCACGAACTAACGGCGTATAATTTTCATCTGCTTCAAATCGGCTAACAGAAAATATCGTATTATCATTTTCATCAACAAAACGGCGGAAAGTAGGATAACTGGTCTCGCACAGACAAGTCCTGTAACCAATCATAGGACTGAGCAAGTCGCCATGAAAACAATAGTTTTCGTAATCATTTCCATTCCCTGCATATCCAATAGATTCTATCAAAGATATGCCAAATACAACATGTTTGTTTAACTGCTTGCCTCCGATTTCAACAGCAGAACTAATTGTATCAGAACTGTCATAAATGCACCAAAATTGCTCTTTGTTTGTCGGATTAGCAAAGTCATACAACAAATACTCTCTGTCTGGAGCCCAAATCTCTGGAGCAGCCACATAATATTGAAAATCGATGTTGTCTATACAATATACTTTTCTATCGGCCAAATCTTCACGCACGAACGCACGCGGAATGTCGCTTGTGGCAACATCGTTGTCAGCAAATTGATAAAAGCATTTTTTGTAGTTTTTGCCGTTAATAATAGTGTCACCATCAAAACTAATGGTATAAGGATAATGAAAATAATTAGGCCCAACTTCATTTTGTGGTTTCCACACATCTAACACACACTCCCACTTCACACCCTCGCGAACAAGAGGAGTGTATTCCTGTGCCATGGCTCCAAGACTGCACATCAAAACTAAGAGAGTAAAAATCTTTTTCATAAGCAAAGTTGATTTTAAGGTTACTAATATGATTTTTGCAAAAATATTGATTGTTTTTGTTTGTTCCAAATTTTTTAGTTCACTTTTAGTTCACATCTTAAAGATAGATAAATAATTACCAAAAATAAATGCACCTGGGAGCAGGTGCATTTGTTTTGTGGTGGGATATTTTATTTTGAGAAGATTTCGTGGAAGTAGAGAAGGTGGTGGCGGAGCGAGTTTTGCCAATAGGGGTGGGTGTGTCGTCCGGGTCGCTCGGTGTAGTCGTGTGGGATTTTGTATTTGAGCAATTCCTGATGAAACTCGCGGTTTACATCGATAAAGAAATCGTCAACGCCACAGTCGATAACGAGGTTCAGTTCGCCAGGTTTGAGGTTGGGAATGAGCGTAATGGCTGTGTAATCAACCCAACGCTGCGGATATTGTGCTTGTGAGCCGATGCGTGTAGCCATTTTCCACGATTTGGCCCATTTGGGCTTGTTGATGTTGAGACCGCCGCTCATAGATCCGGCCGATGCCCAAATGTCGGGGTGGCGCATAGCGAGCCACATGCTTCCGTGTCCGCCCATGCTGAAGCCGGTGATGGCGCGTTGTTGGCGAGTGGCTTTGGTGCGGTAGTTTGCGTCAATGTAAGGCACGAGTTCGGTAGTGATGAATGTTTCCATCTGCAACTCGGGTACTACTGGCGAATCCCAATACCAACTGTCGCGGCCGTCGGGGCACACAAAAATCATGTTGTAAACAGATGCAAGGCTGTCGAGTTGAGGCTCGGTGAGTTTGAGCCAAGAAGAATAGTCGCCGCCATATCCGTGAATGAGATACACAACGGGGTAGCGGTCGGTGTCGCCTTGTTCAAGATATTTTTCGGGAACGATTACCGAGCATTTCATAGGTGATTTTATGGCGCGAGCAGGCACGCTTATTGTGTCTACTTGTTGAACCGATTGGGCGCAAGCGATGTTTGAAAATCCTGCGATGATGAGCGCAAGGATTGAACTCAAAAGTTTAAGTCTCATAATGTAAATGTGTTATTTGTGATATTATGTTGCGAAGTTACGAATAATTGTGTATATTTGCAATTAATAATTATAGCCAAAAGACAAAATGCTATATCATATAATTTATCAAGGCCAGCAATATGGGCCCATGGAAAAGTCGGCTCTGCGTCGCTATGGGCTGAATGCCAATTCGCAGGTGTGGCACGAAGGATTGCCCTCGTGGGTGTTTGCATCGCAAGTGCCCGATTTGGCGGGAATGTTTCCGCCTCCGTTGCCTGGTGAAGGACCAAGTGCTGTTGATTACACCGCAAATCGGCACACACCCTCAACTCCCGAAGTGCCCGCAGGCTATCGCCATGTAAATTGGTTGGCGCTGTCGATAATCGTTACCGTAGTGGGCTTTTTCACTACTTGTGTTGTTGGTGGAATTGTTGGCATAATCGCGATTGTCAATGCCAATAAGGCTAACTCGCTGCATGAATCGGGACAATATGCCGAGGCTCAGAAGGCGAGTACTACAGCCAAGTCGTGTGTGATTATCGGGTGGGTGATAGCCGCTATGAGTTTTATGGCCATTGGCTGCACGCAGGTGTTTGACGGGTTGTATGACATGGCTTATTCATATGGTATATAAAATCTAAAACTATAGAACTATGGACTTTGTAACAGCGATTAAAACATGCTTTTCAAAGTATGCCGATTTCACCGGCCGTGCTCGCCGCTCTGAATTTTGGTATTGGTATTTGTTTACCATACTCGTTGGTATGTTTTCTTCTTGGATACCTTTTGCATCGTTGGTGACATTGGCCTTGGCTATTCCCAAATTGTCGGCGGCGGTCCGTCGTTTGCACGATGTAGGTCGTAGTGGCTGGTGGGTGTTGCTCAATGTGGTGCCATCGATTATTTGCTTTGTGCTTTTAATTGCATTGTTGGGCTCGGCATTGATTACATTGGTAGCAGCCGGAACTTATGAGCCTGAAATGTTGATTGATAATCTGAAAGCCAATATAGGTCTTTGCATCGCTTATGTTTTATCGGCCTTTGCTTCGTTTATCTGCACTATCATTCTCATCGTATGGTGGGCTGGTGATAGCAAGCCCGGAGCAAACCAATATGGCGAAAACCCCAAAGGCATTGAGGCTTAATGAAGAAAATACACTTGTTTAACTAACAAATATTTTAAATTATGGATTTTGTAACAGCAATTAAAACATGCTTTTCAAAGTATGCCGATTTCACCGGCCGTGCTCGCCGCTCTGAATTCTGGTTCTTCTATTTGTTGACATTTGTTGTGGGCTGGATTCCTTATATCGGCTGGCTCGCATCTGTGGCTTTGATTATCCCGAGCTTTTCGGTTGGCGCTCGTCGTTTGCACGATATAGGTCGTAGCGGCTGGTGGCAATTGTTGTCGTTTATTCCCGTTGTGGGCACGATTATTCTCATTATTTGGTGGGCAAAAGAAGGTCTACCTGGTGCAAATGAATATGGCGAAAATCCCAAAGGTCTTTAATTAACCTCAATAATTTGCAACTAAAACCTTGCTCTGCAAAGAGCGAGGTTTTTTTGTTGTCGGCATAAATATTTGTAGGAAAAGTTGTGAGTCTCAATATTTTTTGCGAATATTGCAACATCGTAACCATTTTTCTACTAACCAAAATAACCTTACAAACATGAAAAGAGTAGTTTTATCGCTGATGCTGATATTGGGCTTGTCAATGAGCCTTTCAGCCAAAAAAGAAGCAATGTATGCCTATGATACAAGTTTGGCCGATTTCTGCGGTATGTATTGGATTGACCGTGAGGCACAGCTGTTCTATTTTGACTCGGATAGTGAAGACGACGCCACTATGATGATGAAGAATTACAAAAAGAATGGCAACAAAGAAACATTTGACATCTATCAAAAGTCTAACCCAAGTAAAAAAGTGGGCTCGGTGGTGCTTGTAATCAATCCAGAATTGACTGCCAAAGACGACCTTACACCTCAATCGCTCGTTGTTAAAGCGTTTGGTCAAACCTATAACCACGGCGTGAAGACCGAAAAACAAAACGGAAACAAATCAAAAGGCGGCGATATGAATGATGTTGTCGACAAAGCCAAAGAAGGTGCGAAGAACCTGTTTAATAAAGGAAAAAATCTCTTTAAGAAAAAAGACAAGAAAGAAGCTGAGTAATCGCGTCTGACATTGTGTGAAAATAATAACGCCCTGCCTCACAAAGAGGTAGGGCGTTGTATTTGATGGGCCATGTGGCTTATTTTTTTGCGTTGATGAGGTTTTGGATTGCTTCTTCAAGCGCTGCTTCTTCCATGAGACCTACATTGCTGTTGATAGTGCCGTCGGGTGCAACGAAGAGAATAAAGGGAATTGATGTTGCTTCAAATTTCTTTGCAACTTCGGGGCAACGGTCAACGTCGACTGCGATAAATTCGACTTTGCCGTTGTATTTTTCGGCCATCTTTTGGAAGGTGGGTTTGAAAGCATTGCAGGGACCGCACCATGTGGCGCTGAAATCAACGATAACGGGGTGGTCAATTCCTTTAAAGTCGAGGAGTTCGTCGGCTTTGAGTTCATACACACCGCTTCTCACATAACCTTGGTCGGCTACAGTTGTTTCGGCTGTAGTTTCGGCAGCTGTTTCATTTTTTTGAACGGCTGAATTGTTGCCGCAAGATGACAATACCGCAACTGCTGCGATAGCCATGCTTGAAAGAATGAGACTGATTTTTTTCATCGTTTTTGAATTTTAGTGTTGTTTATTGGTTGATCCACACATTTTTTATTTCAGCGATATAGATGTTGTGCAAGTTGCCTTTTTCGGGTCCATACCAATTTTGTAGTGGTGTGGTGTCGGTGAATTTGTCGGCAGCCATTGCGTCTTTGTATAATATCTCGCATTCGATAATGATGTGGGCTTGCTGAAAGGCAATCTGACCCGACGGGAGAGTCAGCGGAGAGAGTGTCGGCTCGTTCATTTTGTCATATTCGCGACCGCTTTTTGTGCCCAATACTGTGAGCGTTGGGCGCATCGATTGCGGGAAAAATGTGAGCGTGAATCGTCCGCTGTTGTTGATGTATTGGTCGGTGAGTCGCTCGGGACGCACATATATTGTTGCCACGGGCTTGTTCCACAAGTAACCCATACCACCCCAACTGGCTGTCATCATGTTGTAGTCGGCGCTGTTGCCGGCGGTGATGAGCATCCATTGGTGCCCTATAAGGTCGATGATGTTTTGAGTCAGTTGCTCGGGTTTGATTTCTTTCATAACTGTAACTTGAAACAAAAGAGGAGTACAGGTTTCTGGTATAGAAACGCTCTACTCCTCTTGAAAGTTTATTTATCGTGTTGAAAAAGTCGCTTATGCGAGAGCGGCGTTAGTGTTGTGAACAGCAGCAGCGCTCTTAGCGAAGAGTTCTTTTTCTTCGGCGTTGAGGTCAAATTCAACTACTTTTTCGATACCGTTGCGGCCGAGGATACAGGGAACACCGATGCAGAGATCTTTTTCGCCATATTCACCTTCGAGCAATGCGCTACAAGTGATCATCTTCTTTTGGTCGTGGATAACTGCTGCTGCAACTTGAGCTGCTGCTGCACCGGGAGCATACCATGCTGAAGTGCCGAGCAAGCCTGTGAGAGTAGCACCACCTACCATTGTGTCGGCAGCGATTTTCTTGAGAGTTTCAGCGTCGATGAGTTCGCTAACGGGGATACCGCGATAAGCAGCATAGCGAGTCAAAGGAATCATAGTAGTGTCGCCGTGGCCACCGATAACGATACCTTCGATTTCGTTGGGGTTAGCGTTGAGAGCTTGGCTCAAATAGAATTTGAAACGAGCGCTGTCGAGTGCGCCACCCATACCGATGATGCGGTTTTTGGGAAGACCGCTTGTTTTGTGGATGAGGTATGTCATAGTGTCCATGGGGTTAGACACGCAGATGATGATTGCATTGGGAGAGTATTTCAATACGTTGTCAGTAACTGATTTCACGATACCAGCGTTAACGCCGATGAGTTCTTCGCGAGTCATACCGGGTTTGCGGGGAATACCTGAAGTGATAACCACTACATCGCTACCAGCAGTTTTTTCATAATCGTTAGTTACACCAGTGAGGCGAGTGTTGAGGTTGAGGATATTAGCAGTTTGCATGATATCCATTGCTTTACCTTCAGAAAGACCTTCTTTGATGTCGATGAGAACTACTTCGTCGGCTACGCCTGTTGTAACCAATACATTAGCACATGTTGCGCCTACGTTACCGGCGCCTACAACTGTAACTTTTGACATAATTTTTGTTGTTAAAAAATGGTTTATATTGTGTTTTGATTATTCGCTATTTTCAGCACTACAAATTTAATGATTTATTTTTAGTATGCTGACATAAAAACCGAAAAAAATCTCGGATTGCTAAAACATTTTGTCAAAGTGTGTTGAGCAACTCTTCGATAACGGCTGGGAAGTGGGTGTGTTCGAGGTCGTGGATACGCTCGGCGAGGGTGTCGGGGGTGTCGTCGGGCATGACGGGGCATGATGCCTGAAAGATGATTTCGCCGCCGTCAACCTCGGTTGTCACATAGTGAATAGATATTCCGCTTTGGGTGTCGCCGGCATCAATCACGGCTTGATGCACATGGTGTCCCCACATGCCTGGTCCGCCGTGTCGGGGGAGTAGCGAGGGGTGAATGTTGATGATGCGTCGCTCATAGGCATTGATGATTGACTCGGGTATGATGCTCAAAAAGCCGGCAAGAACAATGAGGTCGATGTCGTAGGCTCGCAATACGTTAAGAATTTCGTCGCCTTGCGTCCATTGCTCGCGCGAGAATGTGACAGTGGGCACGCCGGCCAATTTCATTTTGTCGTGAACGGCGGCGTTGGCGCGATTTGACAGTGCGATTTTGACTGTCGCAACGGGGCTGTCGGCAAAATGTTGTGCTATGGCAAGGGCGTTTGAACCTGTGCCTGATGCGAAAATTGCAATATGTTTCATTGCTGAGTGTCGGTCTTAAAATTTCTGCATGTCAACGAGTCGTTTGTAATAGCGGTTGAGTGCAAGCAACTGGTCGTGAGTGCCACTTTCAACGATGCGGCCTTCGTGCATTACGCATATCATGTCGGCGTTCTTGATTGTTGACAATCGGTGGGCGATGACAAGGGTTGTGCGGTCTTGCATGAGGCGGTCGAGTGCTTCCTGCACTAAGTGTTCGCTCTCGGAATCGAGAGCCGATGTGGCTTCGTCAAGAATGAGGATGGGCGGGTTTTTGAGAATGGCGCGTGCAATAGACAGACGTTGGCGTTGGCCTCCCGACAAGCGACAACCTCGGTCGCCGATGTTGGTGTCGTAGCCTTGTTCCGATTCTATGATAAATTCGTGGGCGTTGGCAATCTTGGCGGCTTCGATGACCTGCTCCATAGTGGCCTCTTTCACGCCGAATGTGATATTGTTGTAGAAAGAGTCGTTGAATAGAATGGCCTCTTGGTTGACATTGCCCATAAACGAGCGGAGGTCGTGAACGCGCAAGTCGCGCACGTCAATGCCATCAATTGTAATTGACCCTGAATCAACATCATAGAAGCGAGGAATGAGGTCGGCCATAGTTGATTTGCCCGAGCCCGATTGTCCGACGAGGGCAACGGTTGCTCCGGCAGGAATGTTGAGCGACACATTGTGAATCACGGTGTTGCTGCCATAGCTGAAAGTGATGTCGTTATAGCTGATTTCGCCACGCAATTTGCTTATTTCTTTGGGGTTTTCGGGGTCTTTGATGGGGTTGTCGGCATTGAGAATCTTGTCAACACGCTCCATTGATGCGAGCCCTTTTTGAATAGCATACATGGCTTTTGAAAGATCCTTGGCGGGGTTGATTATGCTGTAGAAAATCACCATGTAGTAGATGAACGAAGCGGCGTTGATTGACGACATGCCGTTGAGAATGAGTGTGCCGCCAAACCACAATACGATTGCAATGGCTGCAGTGCCGAGAAATTCGCTCATGGGGTGGGCCAACGACTGTCGGCGTGCCACTTTGTTGCTGATGTTGAAGAAGATATCATTCTCGCGATGGAAGCGTTTTTTGACTTTGTCTTCGGCATTAAAGGCTTTGATGATGCGCAATCCGCCGAGGGTCTCCTCGATGTTTGACATGAGAGTGCCCCATTGTTGTTGCCCTTCGAGCGACTTGCGTTTGAGGCGTTTGCCCACGCGTCCCATCACGAGTCCGGCCAATGGGAGCAAGATGAGAACGAAAACGGTGAGTTGCCAACTGATGGCTATCATCATTCCCAAGCACACGATAATCATCACGGGGTTTTTGAACATCATGTCGAGCGATGCCATGATAGAGTTTTCGATTTCGGCCACATCGCCGCTCATGCGTGCCATCACGTCGCCTTTGCGCTCAGAAGTGAAGAACGAGATAGGTAAGGCTGTGATTTTGTCGTATACAAAATTGCGAATGTCGCGAACGATGCCCGAACGCATCGGCACGATGAAATATGAACTGAGATAGGTCACCCCGGTTTTGAGTGCGGTCATAATCACCAGCAAGGTGGCAAGCATTGCCAACGCGGCCGATGCGCCCCAACGCTGAATAACCACTTGGGTGTAGTAGTAAAAGTTGTTGATGATTACATCTTTTGCATCACCATCGGCCATGGCCATATATTCATAAGAGACATCCTTGATTTGGAACAGCATCTCAAGGATAGGGATGATGATTGCAAACGAGAAAAGTGTGAGAACTGCGGCCAGAATATTGAAAATGATATTCAGCGCGAGATAGTGCTTGTAGGGAGGTACAAAGCGGCGTAGTATTCTGAAAAACTCTTTCATGGTGCAAAGTTAGTAATTAATGAGCATAATGCATAATTGTAAGTGACATTTGGGCTTTTTTGGCCAAAAAATTGTTGTATGTGTAAAACGAAAAGTGTAATTTTAGCAACTAAAATATTAAAGCAATGTCAAAATCGATGTCAAAAATTATTTCGTCAGTGATTATCGCCCTCGGAGTGGTGATATTGGGCATGTGTATCAAGTCGGGTATCGACAATTTCTCATACAGCGACCGCGTGGTGACAGTCAGGGGCCTTGCCGAGAAAGAGGTGATGGCCAACAAGGTCACTTGGCCCATCGTGTTCAAAGAAATGGGTAATGATTTGCCGCAGATTTATGAGTCGATAAACAAGACAAATAACGCGATAGTGGGGTTTTTGAAAACGAATGGTTTGGCGGCCGACGAAATCGAGATTAATGCGCCAGATATTATCGATATGCAAGCCGACCGTTATTCGTCAAACAACAAGCCCTATCGATATAATGTGACATCGGTAATCACTGTTATATCGGAGAACGTAGGCTTGGTGAATAATCTCATCAGCCGTCAGGCCGAGTTGCTGAAGCAGGGCATCGCGATTGTTTCGGACAAGTATAGTTATCCCACAAACTATGAGTTTACCGACCTTAACACGGTCAAGCCCGAGATGATTGCTGAGGCGACACGCAATGCCCGTGAGGCAGCCTGCAAGTTTGCCGCCGATTCAGATAGCGAATTGGGCAAAATCAAGACAGCCTCACAAGGCCAATTCTCAATCTCTGACCGCGACGAATATACTCCCTATGTCAAAAACGTGAGAGTGGTAACCACGATAGTGTATTATCTTGAGGATTAAAGCAACGAAAAGTTGCGCAATGTTTTGAAAAATAATTGCGTGCAAAGTGGTGTAAAACGAATAAAAATGCTACCTTTGCACTGCAAATGCCCAGGTGGCGGAATGGTAGACGCGCTCGTTTCAGGTGCGAGTGCTGCGAGGCGTGCAGGTTCGAGTCCTGTTCTGGGCACAATAACATGGGGAGTTTTTTTAGCTCCCTTATTTTGTAGATATGCCAGCTAAATGGCGAATTAGCCTTAAATCGCGTAAAATAACAACAGTTTAACACAACGAGAATTAGACACACAAAGTCCTATCTCATGAAATCACTATAAAATACATATGAGTGTAAGTGTAAAGTTTAGAACCGCCAAACAGTTTAAATCTAACGATATCGTTGACGCGCTGTTTGATAAGGGTGTTTCAGTTGTGTGGATCAGTCAAGAATTCCCTTGCTTAAAATTCGGAACATTTGAGGGCGCAATCAGAGGTGTTGAAATCAACGCCGAAGAAGACGGCTATGAAGTGAGAGTGTGCTCTTATGCTTCAACCGCCGATTATGAGCTTTTTGCCGAGTCGGTCAATGTCATGAGCCGATTGACCGATACTATCGGGCTAATTGACGATGACGAAGATAGCCCCGTAATCAACGCATTCGTGCAGTTTAACAAGCAATGGATCGACGACCAGCACAAATCGTCGTCATCGGTTGTGAGCGCGTTAGTAAGCCACATGGGCAAAACCATTACAATGCCTGGCTTGTATGGCGACATTTGTATTGGGCCCAAAATATTGTCTCAATTCGGCCTGCTCGGAACTGGTTCATACTCAAAATCAAAATTCCGCAAGTTGCAAGATTTCTTGTGTCTCTCCCAAGAAAAAGCTGCATCTTGCGAAGGAACCGGCACTCGCATGATACTCGCTGACCCCGATGAAGAACGCGGCAATGACTTGTCGATATCCATGATTGTTTTAAAGGATAATCAGATAGCCGAGTTTGACTACATATCTAATGCCGATGTTCTGTGCTTGGCCGACATGGACAAAGGTGATTTTGTGTTTATACCAATGGAACATGCGTGGAAAATTCTTTCGAATGAATTCGTCAAATTGGACGAACTGCAGTTTTATGCCGAAGAGAAATTGACGGTTTCGGAATTCCGGGAAATGCTTGATTTTGCCAAAAAACATCAACCGTCCGATTTGCACAAAGATGCAGTCTATCCAGGACAAGGCTATGATGAAAGCCAAAACACATTTATCCTGACATGGAATCCTGCATTTTCAAGCGCAAAACTCGACGCCCACAACGAAGATGTCGGCCAAATGTTGACTCAATATTTCAATTGGAGTGTCTGGGATTATGAAAAAGCCCGTTATGGCGACCGGTTTTACCTCGTGCGCTGTGGTCAAGGTAACACCGGAGTGGTAATGAGCGGTGTGTTTGTGTCAAATCCCTATCAATCCGGCGATTGGAGTGGTCGCGGTCGCGTGACCTATTATATGGACATGTATCCCAATGTCATTCTAAACCCCGACATGGCACCGATGATTACCACTTTGCAGCTGCAAAAAGCTATCCCGTCGTTTGACTGGACCGGTGGCCGTTCAGGCCGTATGCTCAACCCCGAAGAAGCCAAAAAGATGGAGCTTCTTTGGGCTGATTATATCAAGGAAAACTCCGACAAAGTTGATGGCGTGACATTGAATATGGTAAACGGTCGATGCGAGCCTATCGAATAATCGTCTAACTTGCATTCGCAACAACAAAACAGGGTCCAAGTGTTAGGCAAAACAACATTTGGGCCCTGCTTATTTTATAATTGCATTTATGGGTTTATGCAAATTACATGTTAAAGATAATTCCCTTATATCTATTTTACTCCAGAGTCTTTGCGATTGATAAAGATGGTGGCTTCGATGCGCTGTTCGGGGTGTGCTTCAAGGTTGATGGCGCTGACTCTGATGTCAAACATTTCGCTCCAGCCCATGTCTAGAAAAGATGCAAGGTCTTCGTTCATGTCGCGTGG